>JBIIHN010000017.1:0-10949 GCA_044235745.1 Bacteroidia bacterium | reverse complement strand
CTGGAGCATAAAGGATTGTACTGGTCGAAAATTAAAGGAACCGAAGAAGCCAGAACGGTGGAACCCTCAGAAGACTATATTTTACCGTTGGGCAAAGCAAGACTTGTGCAGGAGGTACAAGCATCAGGTTCTTCGGATACCCTTACCGTTATAACTTATGGAATGGGCGTTTACTGGTCCAGAAATGCAGCGAAAGATTTCCCGGGTCAGGTGGAGATTATCGATCTTAGAACCCTGGTACCCCTCGATACAGATACTGTTTTTCAATCTGTACGGAAGCATAACAAATGTCTGGTGGTGACGGAAGAACCGGTATTCAATTCCTTCGGACAAGCACTGGCCGGACGTATTCAACAGGAGTGTTTCATGCAGCTGGATGCGCCGGTGAAAGTAGTGGGGTCAGAGAACCTCCCTGCTATTCCGCTCAACAGTACACTGGAAGCGGCAATGCTGCCCAACACGGTGAAAGTGGCTGCTGCCATCAAAGAAATGTTAAACTATTAATCTGAAAAATGTTTCGCCTTCAGTTACCGACCGATCCCCGATGGGTTAATATCGTAGAGAAGAATATAGAAGAAATCATGACAGACCATGCTTATTGTGAGCAGAAAGCGGCGTCTAATGCGATTTCAATTGTGGTTAAGTTTCCGGAGAAGTCCGATCTGGTAAAAGCTATGCTTGAGCTGGCGCAGGAGGAACTGGAACATTTTAAAATGGTGCATGAAAAACTTTTAGCAAGGGGGTTTAAGCTGGGCCGTGAACGAAAGGATGAATATGTGAATCTGCTCTACGATTTTATGCGCAAAGGGGGGAGCCGCAGCCAACAGTTGATCGACCGTTTATTATTCGCTGCTATGATTGAAGCCCGCAGCTGTGAGCGGTTTAAAGTGCTGTCAGAAAATATAAATGATGAAGAACTACGCGGATTTTATCACGAGCTGATGATCAGCGAAGCCAATCATTATACCTTGTTTCTGAATTTTGCTCGTCAATATGCAGAAGGTGAAGATGTGGAAAAGCGCTGGCAGGAATGGTTGGATCACGAAGGAAAGGTGATCATGCAGTTTGGTAAAAAGGAAACGATTCACGGATAGATCAGCCGCCCGGATTGTCCAGCTTCTCAAACTCAGAGTTTTTACTGATGTATTCAGGTACGATTTCCTTCATCTTTTTCACGATCGCTATATTGTCCTGAGAAGGGAATAAGTCAATGAGGGCTTCAATGTCCTTTGAAATAGCGGCAAAGTCATAACTTTTTACTTTCGCGATCATGATTTTATTATGATGGGTGCGAATGGTGTTTTCTTCATTGGCAAGAAGCTCCTCATAGAGTTTTTCACCGGGGCGCAAACCGGTATATTCTATCCGGATATCCTTTTCCAGTTCGAGTCCGCTCAGTTGAATCATCTTCTTTGCCAGATCCGCAATCACGACCGGTTTGCCCATGTCGAAAATAAAGATTTCTCCTCCTTTTCCCATGGAAGCCGCCTCCAGCACCAATTGTGCAGCTTCGGGAATCGTCATGAAATAGCGGGTGATTTTCGGATCCGTGACAGTTAACGGCTGTCCGGCTTCAATCTGTTTTTTAAATCTCGGTATAACGCTGCCGTTAGATCCAAGAACATTGCCGAATCGGGTAGTGATAAACCGGGTTTTGCCCAAACTGTTCATCGATTGAATATAAATTTCGGCAATTCTCTTTGTCGCCCCCATGATATTGGTGGGGTTTACCGCCTTGTCGGTGCTGATCATAACGAAGCGGGACGTGCCGGATTCAAGGGCCAGATCTGCGATTACTTTCGTGCCAAGTACATTGTTGAGGATCGATTCGCTGGGGTTCAGTTCCATCACAGGAACATGTTTATAAGCGGCCGCATGAAACACAATCTCCGGCTGAAAAGTTTTGAAAACATTACGCATCCGTTCCTGGTTGCGTACATCACCAATCACCGGTTCGATGGCTTGGCCTTTCATTTCAGGGTTGTCCAGGATTTCCATCTCCAGTTCGTATAAAGGAGATTCAGCAATATCCACCAACACAAGCAGGCGGGGTTTAAACTGAAGAATCTGACGCACAAGTTCGCTTCCGATCGACCCGGCTGCACCGGTGACTAAAACTACTTTGTTATGAAGAGCGGTATTGATATTTTCAACGTTCAGTTGGATCGGTTCCCGTCCAAGCAGATCTTCTATATTTACCTTTCTGATCTGACGGAAACTCAGTTCGCCGTTGATCCATGATTTTACCGGAGGGACATTCAGTACTCTGATACTGTACTGGAGTGCCGACTCAACAATTTTCTGTTTGCGCTCCGGGGAGATATTCTGAATGGCAATGATCAGGTTTCTTATTCCTCCTTTACGCAGTATTTCTTCCAGGTGAAGGGATGAGTGAATGGTGATGCCTTCGATTTTTTTTCCGGCTTTTTTGGGGTCATCATCGATGAATCCTGCTACTTTATAACGAGTACCCCTGTCGCGGTCGAGCGTACGTTTGGTGATAAGTCCGGCATCTCCCGCTCCATAAATGAGCACTCCGGTTTTCTCACTGCTTGGATTTTTTAATTCCTGATACAGCACTTTCACCAGCAGTCGGGTAGAAACCATCAGGAAGGTGGTCAAAAGAAATTCAATAATCAGTATGGAGAAAGGAACGATGTAGCGGGTTGAAATCTGAAAACTGATCAGGTTGCTGATAGCCAAAACAACTGATCCGCAGGAAAGGGTTAGCAAAATGCGCACAGCATCACGCGTACTGGTGTATCGAATGATGCCCTGATACGTTTTAAAAACAAAAAAACTCAATGCCCTCAGGCCAATCATCACCGGAAAAACAACCGGGAAAGTAATCCTTTCTACCTCAGGAATGGCAAAGTTAAATCGTAGCTCATATGCTATAAAAACCGCTAAGGCACAGAAGATGACATCTGTGAACCAGATAGCAATACGGGGAGCGTTTTTGTCAAGAAGAGGTGACATCGTAGAATGAGCGGACTAAATTAATGTTTTTCATCGGGTTCGGTTTGGGTGAGCCCGTTTCGGGCTATTAGAACTTTATAGCTATTTTTGAGCCTCATTTAATCACACATGCCTGTTTCATTAGTTACCGGAGGTGCTGGCTTCATCGGAGCCCATGTTACCAATGAATTGATTAACAATGGTCACAAAGTGATCGTTCTGGATGATCTCAGTGGAGGCTTCCGTGAGAATGTAAACTCCGCAGCGCTGTTTGTGGAAGGTTCAATTACAGACCATGCCCTGTTGGAGCGTCTTTTCAGGGAACATGCTTTTGATTATGTTTATCATCTTGCAGCATATGCAGCTGAAGGACTGAGCCATTTCATTAAACGTTTCAACTATACTAATAATCTTATTGGCAGTGTTAATCTGATCAATGAGTCAGTGAAGCATAAGGTTAAATGTTTTGTTTTTACATCTTCCATCGCCGTTTATGGACGTGGACAATTACCGATGCGGGAAGATATGTTGCCTGAACCGGAGGATCCGTATGGTATATCCAAGCTCGCTGTTGAAATGGATCTTAAATGTACACATGAGATGTTTGGATTGAATTATGTGATCTTCCGTCCGCACAATGTGTATGGTGAGTACCAGAATCTCGGTGATAAATACCGGAATGTGGTGGGGATTTTTATGAACCAGCTGATGCAGGAAAAGCCACTTACTGTATTTGGGGATGGACAGCAGACCCGTGCATTTAGTTATATCGGAGATGTAGCCCCGTATATTGCCCGTTGCGTAGATGTTCCGGAGACATACAATCAGGTGTTTAATATCGGGGCCGATAAAGAATTTACCGTAAACGAGTTGGCACATACTGTGTGTGATGTGATGGGAATGAGTGGCCAGGTTCGTCATCTGGAGGCCCGTAACGAGGTGATGCATGCTTACGCCGATCATACTAAGGTTCAGCAGGTGTTTAAAATCCAAAGTGGTTACACGCTCAAGGAAGGTCTGGTGAAGATGGCTGCGTGGGCAAAAACAGCTGGTAGCCGTAAAAGCGGGAAGTTTGAAGGAATCGAGATTACCGAGAAACTGCCGGCGGTTTGGTTGGAAGATTAAAATAACATTACGCGATCAATGCAAGTATATTCCCGTGAACCGGATCAGTGGTTGCAATCTGGATCAACCAGGATTGCTGTTTTTAATGATAAAGGCATAACAAATATAGATCCGGAAACAGTACACTCTTTTGGAGAGGAGTGGAGTCGATTCAGTAAATTCAATGAATCGGATATCCGGCGTTGTGGAGATGAATATTTTGATATAGTAGATGAGCAGATGGTGAATAGCGATACCGTTGCTCTCGATGTTGGCTGCGGAACAGGTCGCTGGTCGAAATACCTTGCTCCAAGAGTTAAGTTCATTGAAGCAATTGATCCGAGTGACTCCGTGCTCGCAGCGGCAGCTTTTCTACATGATAATGAAAACATACGTGTTACAAAGGCTTCAGTAGATGGAATACCCTTCGCAGATCAAACGTTTGATTTTGTATTCAGCCTCGGTGTCCTGCATCATATTCCAGATACGGCGCGCGCTATCGGGTCGATTGCAAAAAAAATGAAAAGCAAAGGGACTTTGCTCCTCTACCTGTATTATAAATTCGATAATCGTAATCTGACTTTCCGGATGCTTTTTTATGCCAGTCATCTGTTGCGACTGGTCATCAGTAAACTTCCTGCTGCTTTAAAGCAAATACTATGCGAGTGTATTGCATTAGTCGTTTATCTTCCTCTGGCCGGTTTATCCAGGCTTGTAAAGGCACTGGGTGCGGAGAGATTAGCAGCACGTATGCCTTTATCCTATTATGCTGATAAAAGTTACTTCATTATGCGCAATGATGCGCTGGATCGTTTTGGTACTCCGTTGGAACATCGCTTTACTAGAGAGGAAATAACGGAAATGCTTGTCAATGCCGGCTTCAATGAAATACATTTTTCACCGAACCAGCCCTTTTGGCATGTAGTTGCAAAAAAAATATAGAATGAAGAAGGTGCTTGTCATTGCTAACCACCGCTATGACCGGAATCCGGGTCAGCGTTTTCGTTTTGAACAGTATTTTGATTTCCTGAGAGAGAATGGCTATGATTGTCATTTATCATATATCATTTCTGAGCAGGATGATAAAATCCTTTATGCCAAAGGCAAATTGCCTCAAAAAGCGCTGCTTGCTGTAAAAGCGGCTTTCAAACGCTTACAGAATGTATTCGATGCGCATCAATATGATATCATTTTTATTTTTCGCGAGGCATTCTTTACCGGCAGTATCTTATTTGAAAAACTTTTGAAACGTTCCGGGGCAAAAATTATTTTCGACTTTGATGATGCAATCTGGAATTTTGATGTTTCTGACGCGAATAGAAAACTAAGCTTTCTGAAGAATCCGGAAAAAACATCGAAGATAATTGGGATGGCAGATTTCATTTTTGCCGGTAATCAATATCTGGCTGATTATGCCGGTCGTTATAATGAAAACGTGGTGATTATTCCAACGACTATCGATACTGATGAATATGTGCCCGGACCATCACGTACCGGATACCCGATTTGTATCGGATGGAGCGGAAGTATGACCACCATCAGCCACTTTAAAACCGCATTACCGGTACTTCGTCGTATTAAGAGAAAATTCGGAGATCAGGTGACCTTCAAAGTGGTTGGTGATGGATCTTTTACGGATGAGGAACTGTCGATTCAGGGTGTAGCATGGTCGAAGCAGGATGAACTTAAGGAACTGCGTTCAATGGATATCGGCATAATGCCATTGCCGGATGATCAGTGGTCGAAGGGCAAGTGTGGACTCAAAGGTCTGCAGTATATGGCACTGGAAATTGCTACCGTCATGTCACCGGTTGGAGTAAATGCCGATATTATTCGTGACGGGGAAAATGGAATGTTAGCGGTCACTGAAGATGAGTGGGTTGAGAAACTTAGCCAGTTAATAGTGGATTCCGAGCTGCGTAAGCGCCTGGGTAAAGCAGGTCGAAAAACGGTGGTTGAAAGATTCTCAGTGCAAGCGCAAAAAAATAATTATCTTCGCTACTTCAATTTCGTCTTAGAGAATAAAAATTGATAAATGGAAACTGTTCAGGAAATTCTTAAAAATACAGCACTTACTTCCTTACATCAGGGCCTGGGAGCCAAAATGGTGCCTTTTGCAGGTTATCTGATGCCGGTTCAATATGAAGGTATCAATGTTGAACATGATACTGTCAGGAATGCAGTGGGTGTTTTTGATGTGTCGCATATGGGTGAATTTGTGTTGAAAGGGGAGGGGGCACTGGATCTCATCCAGCGTATTACCAGCAATGATGCTTCAAAACTCACTCCCGGAAAAGCGCAGTATTCCTGCCTGCCCAATGAAAACGGCGGTATCGTTGATGATCTCCTCGTGTATCATCTTGAAGATAATAACTGGATGTTGGTTGTAAATGCATCCAATATTGAAAAGGACTGGAACTGGATTCAGCAGTTCAACACAGGAAATGTGGAGATGCATAACATCTCGGATAAAACTTCGCTGTTGGCTGTACAGGGACCAAAAGCACTCGAGACCATCCAGAAACTGACCGATGCTGATTTGGTGTCTATCCCATATTATTCTTTCAAAAAGGGAGTGGTTGCGGGTTGCAGCAATGTTGTGATTTCCAACACAGGTTATACCGGAGCCGGTGGCTTTGAGCTCTACTTTGAAAATCAATATGCAGAGAAAATCTGGAATGCTTTAATGGAAGCCGGAAACGAATTTGGTATCAAGCCCTGTGGCTTAGGTTGTCGTGATACGCTGCGTCTGGAAATGGCCTTCTGTCTCTATGGAAACGATATTGATGATACCACTTCTCCTCTGGAGGCAGGCTTGGGGTGGATTACCAAATTCACAAAAGAGTTTACCAACAGCGCGGCTTTAAAAGCCCAGAAGGAAGCCGGTGTGGAGCGTAAGCTGACCGGATTTGAAATGGTAGAACGTGGAATTCCCCGCCATGGCTATGAGTTGGTAGATGCTGCCGGTCATGTGATCGGTGTAGTGACTTCCGGCACCCAATCGCCAACCTTACAAAAGGCGATAGGGCTGGGTTATGTGAAGACCGCATTTGCAGGGGAAGGAACTGAAATATTCGTAAAGATCAGAGATAAAGCTATTAAGGCTGTGACCGTTAAAACCCCTTTCCTAAAAAAATAAATAGTATTTAAGTAAGTTGACCGCTCCCAAGGAAAAATATCTGGAGGTGTGCTTCTCACCCGCGCTGATTCATCTGCATGATGTGTCAGATGCGATCGTGGTGGTGATTGATATCCTGCGTGCAACATCTTCCATTTGTGTAGCTTTTCATCATGGTGTGCGCAGCATCGTGCCGGTTTCCGGTATCGAAGAAAGCCAGGCATATCGTGAAAAAGGTTTCCTGGTGGGAGCCGAGCGAAACGGAGAAATGCTGGAAGGATTTGATCTTGGTAACTCTCCGTTTAGTTTTATGGATCCCATTGTTAAGGGGCGCGATATAGCACTTTCAACGACCAATGGTACCCAGGCGATTGCAGCGGCCAAAGGTGCGTATCAGCTTGCAGCCGGATCATTTCTTAATCTGGATGCATTGGGCAACTGGCTGATTCAACAGGATCGGAGCGTGTTGCTGCTGTGTTCCGGCTGGAAAAACTCTTTCAATCTGGAGGATACCTTATTTGCCGGGGCGCTCGCTGAAAAAATCGAGCCGCACTTTACCCTGAACAGGATGCGCGATGCGGTGCTGGCCGCTAAACATTTGTATAGCCTTGCAAAAAATGATATGTATGGCTTTCTCGAAGAAAGTTCTCATCGGAAACGACTCGAAAAACTGAATATCGAGAAAGACATCGAGTATTGCCTCACTCCCAATCAGGCTCCGGTTATCCCGGTGATGGTGGAAGGGGCATTGGTAAATCTTTCCGCCTGATTTTAGTTCAGGCGAACTTCAATTTATGGAACAGTTATGTTCAAAAAACGACTGGGCATGCTCATGCCGTTACTCATCGCACCAGGTGCGGTGATAACCCTCCTGGCCTGGGGCTTCTGGGGCCATCAACAAATCAATCGTCATGCTGTGTTTACCTTGCCTCCGGAAATGTTCGGATTCTTTAAGGAGCATATAGTTTATGTGACAGAGCATGCGGTAGATCCTGATAAACGCCGATATGCAGATCCGGAAGAAGCCGCACGGCATTATATCGATCTGGATCGCTATGGTGATCATCCCTTCGATAGTTTGCCGCGAAGATGGGAGGAGGCCGTTGCGAAGTATGGTGAGGATTCCCTGAAAGCGCATGGTATCGTGCCCTGGCATATTCTGGTGATGCAGGCCCGGCTGACAAAAGCGTTTCGTGATAAGGACAGAGAACGTGTTTTGCGATATGCGGCCGATCTCGGACATTATATCGGAGATGCGCATGTTCCGTTGCATTGTACCCGCAATTATAACGGACAATTAACCGGTCAACATGGTATCCATGGGTTCTGGGAGTCGAGGTTGCCGGAGCTGTTTGGGGAGGATTGGGACAAACTCACCGGTCGTGCAGTTTATATTGAGCGGCCTTCTGAAAAAGTGTGGGAAGTGCTGCGGGAAAGTTATGCCGCGCACGATTCCGTTTTGCGATTCGAACGAATTCTAAGCGCCGGATTTCCTTCAGATAAAAAGTACAGCTACGAAGAAAGAGGGGGGCAGCTGGTAAAAGTGTATTCAGCTGCCTACTCACAAGCCTATTTTAAATTGCTGAATGGCATGGTTGAAAGACGACTGAGTTCGGCTATCCACACCGTTGGATCTTTCTGGTATACAGCCTGGGTGAATGCTGGGATGCCGGAACTGAATTTCAAAGGGGAATATGTCCGTGGCAAAGAATGGCAGGTAGAGTTAGATAGTGTCAATGCGAAATACAACAGCCGAAGCAGCCATTTCGCAGGACACGATGACTGAAGAAATTATAGTTCCGTATGAAATTTCGTATAGCCGTCGAAGTGAGTGAGATCAGGTGCTGTTTGAAACAACCCGAACACAGCAGCTCCTGATCCGCTCATCGCGGCATATGTCGCTCCCGTTTCATACATCCGGTCGCGGAGCGCGCCAATCACCGGATACCGGGTTACCACAGGATGTTCGAAGTCGTTACGTAACCTGTTTTTCCATTCCTGAACCGGCGACTGCAGGATTTCTTTAATGGAGATTGAAGGGGTATGCGGACGAATCCAGCTGTAAGCTTCCGCCGTACCAACATGCACCTCCGGCATCACCAGCAGGATATGCCAGCCGGTTAAAACGATGTTGAAGGGTTCCAGGATCTCTCCACGGCCACTCACAAATGAGGGCTTGTTTCTGATGAAGAACGGACAATCGCTGCCCAGCTGACCCGCATACCGTTCCAATTCAGGATCCGTTAACTTCAATGCGCAAATCTCATTGATCAGTTTCAGCATAAATGCTGCATCCGATGAACCGCCTCCCAGTCCTGCACCCATCGGAATCATCTTATGCAAGTGAATTTCAAGGGGAGTAAGGTTAAAATCCTGCTTCAGTAAATTGAAAGCTTTGATAATCAGATTAGAACTTTCACTGCCCGGAACAGGGATTCCGGAGGAAGAGAATTTAAACTCCTGTTTTTCAGATACTACCGCTTCCAAAGCATCGCACCAGCCAACCGGATAAAACACGCTTTCGAGCGCATGGTATCCGTCTTCACGTTTTGCTATTACATTGAGTCCCAGATTTATTTTGATATTAGGGAAGACGAGCATGACCTATATGGTTGGAAGGATTTATCATGCGAAGCTAAGTTTTTTTATTTTCGGGTATCTTTGACCTCCAACCTCAACACATGAGCGGAACATTATTGGATTTCGAAAAACCACTGGAAGAACTCCAGGAGCAACTCACCAAAGCAAGGCAGATTGCTGAAAAGGGTAAAGTGAATGTAGATAACGTGATCAAGGATCTCGAAATCAAAATCGAAAAGACCCGCAAGGATCTTTACAGCCATCTCTCGCCATGGCAACGGGTACAGCTCAGTCGCCATCCCGATCGTCCGTATGCACTTGACTATATCAATGCGATGACGGAAGGGAACTTCCTTGAATTATTTGGCGATCGGCAGGTGAAGGATGACAAGGCGATGATTGGAGGTTTTGGCAGCATCGACGGGCAAACCGTGATGTTTGTTGGACAGCAGAAAGGCAACAATACCAAAATGCGGCAATACCGGAATTTCGGAATGCCGAATCCCGAAGGCTATCGTAAGGCGCTGCGGCTCTTTAAACTTGCCGAAAAATTCAGGAAACCCATCGTAACATTAATCGATACACCGGGAGCATATCCGGGATTGGAGGCAGAAGAACGCGGACAAGGCGAAGCCATTGCCAGGAATCTGTATGAAATGTCGAAGCTACGCGTGCCGGTCATCTGCATTATTATTGGAGAAGGTGCCTCTGGCGGAGCACTGGGAATCGGAATTGGCGACCGTGTTTTTATGCTGGAGAACACCTGGTATTCGGTAATTTCTCCGGAGTCCTGCAGCAGTATCCTCTGGAGAAACTGGGATAACAAGGAGAAGGCCGCAGAAGCACTAAAGCTAACAGCTTCCGATATGAATGCCTTACACCTGATTGATGGTATTATTCCTGAGCCTGTTGGCGGAGCGCACAGCAATCCCCAGGAAATGTTTATGACCGTCAAAGCGGAAATATTAAAACAGCTCACTTTGTTAAAAGCTGTCCATCCCGATCAACTGGTGGATAAGCGGATTGATAAATTTTCTTCGATGGGTGTTTATAACGAGGGCTAAAAAAATCACGATATGAACAGGAGAGCCGGCTACATAAAGCCGGCTTTGCTGTCTGATAACTAATCTGATTGAAACTGCGCCCATTGAAGCACTTGTTAATAAAACACATCTTCAACACCTTCTCC
>JBIIHN010000292.1:0-3359 GCA_044235745.1 Bacteroidia bacterium | reverse complement strand
CCTGAGAATTTCCCGTCACCGATTCGACCCGGTCCAGATTGACAATCCATGCCCTATGACATCGGTAGAAAGCGGTAAAATGGCGGACGTCTTCCCGGGCATTCTTCAAAGTACTGCGGATCAGTTTCATCTTTGGAGTTTCATGGTCCAGATAATGTACTTCAATATAGTTGTCGGCACTTCTGATAAATAACAAATCGGCTGCGGGTAGTGTCAAGTCTTCTTTCTTATTCTCTGAACAGATCGTGATCAGTTGTCCCGGTAAGGCATCCAGTCGTCGTTTGTGATGCATGTGCTCCGTCAGTTCCTGCGCCATCTTCAGGTTTTTCCTTGTCAGCAGCAATTGCATGATCAGGACGTTGAGCGTAACCGGCAGAATGGCCACCATCACCGTAAAGGCCTGGAATGAAAAAATATAAGAGAAACTAAATTCATCTTCAAATATAGATAGCGAGTAAAGCGCGTTGCCACATCCGATCCAGAAGATGATCCATAGTATATTCAATATCTCGCGTAGTACCGTCCATCGTGTTTCATCAAACAATCCTTTGAATAAGGGCATGATGATAAAAACATGGAAGGCCACTACAAGTAAGGTGACCAGCCCATAGCCTGCTGTAATCAGTGCCAGCAATTCGTTCGGGAACCGATGCAAACCAAATGGGCGGAAGGCAAAGAGGAATCCGAAAACAAAGAATGCGGGTAAAAAAGTTGCACGCAGTTTATGGGCGAGAGATTCGTTAACAGGATAAGGTTGTGATAAAAACCCCTTCATGGCGTAAACATTAAAATTCAGCCGGTATTACTCGAGGTATTTCTGACGGAAAAAGGCGCCATATCCTTTGATGTCCTTTGTGCGTGTCAGTTCACTCAGGTTATCCTGCGAGATGATAAAGTAATTGACCTGCTGCGGATCGTATTGGCTGATCAGATTGTCTTCGGCAGCAATAGTCATATAATAATTCATCGCATCGTCTTTATTGGAAAAAGACATGACCGCAATGTATTGTGTGTTGAGATCGATATTGCCTTTCATCGTTCTCAGCTGCAGCGGACTAAACTCAAGATTGTTGAAAGCATTGATACGCCCAATCAGTTCTTCCGCTTCTATCACCCCTTTGGGATAAACAATCAGGAAAAATTGCTGCGCCTTTACATCAAACGTGTATTGTGCTGATTTCGCAAACGGATCTACCATGTTGGTGGTGTCTACCGGTGTGGTATCCACCGCAGTGGTGGTTACATTGTTTCCCTTGATGTAGTTCAGCAACTCCTGTGCTTTGATACTCACGGAGTCTTTGGGATACCGGCGTATTACATCTTCCAGCTCAAACTGAAATTCCGTAATGGCTCTGGTTTTTCCGATCGCCAGCGCTTTGAGATAAGCAAATTTCGGCGTGAGTTTATTATTCGCCGGAAAATCAGTGCTCGCTTCCAGTGAACGTTCGATTACCTTTTCATACTGACGGTTCAGATAGGCCCGGTATGTGTTCTCATAATACACTTCCATCACCTCCGATTTCCGCTTCAACTCTTTGAAGAAGTTAGGGTTGAGAATGAGACGCGCATAGTCCGATTCAGGATAATTCGTGAGAATATAATTTTTGTAGAAGTTCGACTTGGCCGAATCCCCCATCTGTAAATATGTACGGTAGAGGTTATAGTAGGAGGGTTGCTTGTATTTATTGTCGGGATATTTTTTATCCAGCGTTTCGAAGCTGTTCACACTTTCAGGAAGATTATTCAATTGCTCACGGTAGATGACACCGCAATTGTAATAGGCTTCAGCTATACGCAAATGTGATTCGTTGATTTTCTCGGGACTGTTGGGGATCATTGCGAGGTACGCTTCCTTTCTCGCCTTAGAATCCAGTTTGGCGATAGAGTCAGTGAGATCGGGAGCAGCAGTGGTACTGTCTACGGTTGCAGTGTCCGTCAATTCTGCCATCACCATCTCCTTTTCACTCCGGCGCCAGTTGTCTTCGTTTTTACGGCTTCCCCAGCGCTTCTGGAATTCATTGAACCCAAAGCTGATGGCCGATTGATTATAAAAGTACCAGGCTCCGGCAGCGGCGGATCCCGGCTGAGTGATCGCACGTGGCTGCGACTTCAACTCTTTCTCCTCCTGAATCTGCAGTTCTTCTAATCGCTGCTCTTCTTCCTTCTGTGCTTTCTGCCGTGCTTTCTCTTCATCTTCCGCTTCTACTACTTTGCCAATAGCCTCTTCGCGCTCAGCCGGCGACATCGCGGCCAGTCGTTGAAGACTATCTTCCGCCATAATCACCTTCAGGTTTTTTACCAGGCGGTCGAGACTGTTACGTTTAGCTTGTATATCGAAGTAATCCGGATGTTCGTTGGTGAGGTTGGTGAGACAACTGTCGTAATATGCTGCAGCCGGGAGATATTCCGGACGCTTGAGATAGATGTTTCCGAGCTCTTTATAACTGAGTGCTTTTTGTGTGTTGTTGGAACTGGAAGCCTGTAGCGAGAGATTCAGCTGTTCGATGGCTAGTGGCTCGTTTTTTTCCTGAATAGAAACACCGGCAAGGGCATAATAAATCTGATCACGAAACTCCTGGTTCTTTTCATCTTTCAGCATCTTGTTCAGCTCCCTCTTCACAATCGATGCATTTCCGCTGCTGACATCATAACACCGCGCACGATTGATACGGGCATTGAACGCCATTTCATAATCCGGATTCAGCTTGATCACTTTTTCATAAGCACTGAACGCTTTTTCGATGCTGTCGGTTTTCTGATAAAGTTGCGCGAGAATAAAGTAATACCGTGCCCGGTCGTCTTTCTTTTTTGAAGTGGCCGCCGCTTTGGCTAAGGCATCCATCGCCCGTGGAATATCATTTTTCTGAAGATGATATTGTGCAACTACGGCGTTATAAAGCCCTGTGAGTTTCATCGGGAAGTTCTTATCGGCCTTCAGGTAATCGATCAGATATTCAGCATCGGTGGTTTTTCCAAGCTCCAGGTAGGCGCGGGTGAGCCAGATCAATGCTTCAGGACGTATCTCATCTTTCTTATATTCCGAACTCATGTATTGGAACGTCTCGATCGCTGTCCAGAAATCGTGTTTGTAAAACTGGCTTTGGCCTACCACCAGATAACATTCCGGTATCCAGGGGTTACGTTCTTCTATCGACTTATCCTTCTTTCCTTTCACCACCATCGAGTGACGCGTAATCGCAATCGAGGCCTTTTTGATGGCTTCATCCAGATCCGGGAAAACAGTCTTCGCCTTATTCAGATCACCGATCTGAAATACAGAAAGCACACGGTCGTACTTATCTTCATGAGCTTCCGCCAGCGTGGCCGCCGCCGTTTTCATGCGCTCACGGGCATTGAAG
>JBIIHN010000016.1:0-10977 GCA_044235745.1 Bacteroidia bacterium | reverse complement strand
AATCATTCACGCCGATTTTGAACAGTGCATTCAGACCGGGATAAAAGTAAACCGCGCCTCCGGTATAAGCCTGATACGTTTCGTTCAGCAGGTTATTGTCGAGTTGGGTAAGTACATAGTTCGCGGTGAAGGCAATTTCATAATTGCGTTGTTTCGGTACCATGTAGGAAGCAGTATCCGGTCCCTGTACCCTTGCAACATCAAATGCTGAACTGGTATCTGTTGTTGCGGAAGGATTTGTTTCCTTCGGGGTGGAATCGATGACCGGTGCCGGTGGTGCTTCTTTCTTTACTTTCTTCTTTGGAAAATCTGATTGAAAAACATAGTTGTTGATGTCAATGCTGTTGCTGTCGCGTGGGGCAGCAGGTTCTTTTTCCTGATCAATGACAATAACATTCGGGTTTTCTTTTTTCTGCGGAGATGTATTGCCCGTCGGTGTCAGCGAGAGGGTTTTGTCTTTTTTTACCCTCCAGTTCGTCTTCCGCAAGGGGCCGGTAAAACTGGTGTCGGTGCCGGTAAGCGGGGATAGATAAATCCGGTATCGTCCTTCGTTCTTCATCAGCTGGGCGATACGTGTATGGCGGCTGTTGATGTCTTGTTGTAAAACAGATCTTTTAAAATCGCTTTGCGGGAGGGTGTTAACAATATAACGGTAATGAATAACCGTATCGATATAGGCGATGGTACTGTCGAGCTTCGCCTGGTACCGGTTGTGAATGCCGTTTTCGTCACTCAGGTAACTGAAGAGTGCGGTATCGGCCATCACCGGATCCGTTTCGTTGATGCCGGGGGTATTGGTGAGTTGCAATAATTGTGCTGAGCGGTTTTGATAATCGTAGAGGAAAATATCTGTACTCTGTGGTTTATCCAGCTCCGCTGCCTGACGGATAGGGGTGGGACGCAGCGTATCTTCTACACGCGTTGAGCTGAAGAGTATGTAGCGGTCGTTCAGTGCGAACTTCGGGGAAAAATCATCCCAGCGGTCCTTCGTCAGTTGTGTATAGGTTTTGGTGCGTGGACTGAAAGTAAAGATGTCCGACTGCCCTTTCTGAACGGCACTCAGCACTATTTCAGATCCACTTGAGTTAAACGAAAAGTCAAGGACCTTGTCGAAGTAAAAAAACTTGTTGGTCTCTTTTTTTATTTTCCGCTTGCCGGGTGTGTAATAGTCGAGCCATAACTTTCCTTTCTTCTCCTTGATCGCTGCCAGGTAACGACCCGATGGATGCCAGGCCAGCGTCGGGAAACTTAAATCCTGTGCCTGAATCACCGATTTGTAACCGCCCTTTGAAACACGACGTGTTTTTTTGCTGCGCACATCGTGCATCCATACTTTGAATTTCCCAAGTTCGTTGGTGACCCATGCCAGTTGGTTCCCATCCGGGCTCACCCGCACCTGACTTACATAGCGGTTGGGTTTGCGGATCGTGACGACAGGTTTCCCCGGAGGGAGCTTTCGTGTGCTTTCATCTTCAAAGTAAAGTCGCTGATAGTAATCATACCAGCTCCTGCTCAGCTCTTTCATCGGAACCCCTAAAACATAAATGAAGCCGCTTTCAATATTGCGGTTCACACGGGTCATGTACAGCAGGTTGGAAACCGAATTAGGTCCGTATGTTTCCAGAATGAAATGCCAGAGGGAGGTGCCGGCAAACTGTGCTTCCTGTCCACTCAGGTTGTTGAAGTTGCGGAACCGTTTGCTCATCATCGCATCCCGCATCCTGTTATCTTCTACCGCTGTCCACCCTTTGGCCACATAAGCGACCAAGCCGTTTACATACCATTCCGGAAGATTCAGCAGCACTGCACTCTGCAGGCGGTCTTTTATACTTCCGCCATACATCAGCTGATTGATCATCACCTGCGCAACACCGGCACGGATCTGCTCTCTGAAATGACGGTAATCGCCATCGAAATAAATCAGAACTTTATTCCCAACAATGCGGGTTAAGCCACCTGTATTGGTATTCTGCTCTTCGCCTTCCAGGCCGATATTGCTTTGCTTGAGGTCACTCAGCCGGTTGTAAATCATGAACTGGAAACGCCCGTTGATCCGGTAATCGAAGAGTTTTTCAATCTCCGCGATATCAGCTTCCGCTGTGCGGCCGGTATAAATAGCAAGTTCCTGTCCGCCGAGATAGAAGTACGTATCGAAGTTATTGAACCGGTAGAAGGTCCACAGAAACTCATTGTATTGAACCCGGTTTTTGCCAAAGTTCATCTGAACTCCGCGGGTAAACTGGCCCTTGGCCGAAAACGCAGGCAGCAAGACCACTAGACAGAGAAGCAAGCGGAAGAGTAGCGGAAATTTACGCATAGAATACCGTTGACGAAGGTAGGCATTTTCTGCACCAAAACGAATGCGATTCCCATGCAAAGCCATCCGGGAACCGGCAGATTGCCTACTTTTGACACCTCGCTGACTGAAATAAACATGTCGACAAAAAATGAAGTTGCCCGCCGGTCCAATATAACCATCGGCGTAGAATTGAATGATGAAAAGCAACCTGTTGGACTTCAATGGAAAGCCGAAGACTCAGGTATAGAAGGGGAAAAGGCGGCCAAGGCCATGATGCTGGCAATTTGGGATAAGATGGACCAAAGTTCAATGCGCATCGACCTCTGGACGCATGAGATGACGGTAGAAGAAATGGAGTTTTTCTTTTATCAGACACTCGCCAGCATGGCAGATACCTACCAACGGTCAACCGGCGACCAGGAATACGCGACTGAACTGCGCAATTTTGCACAGCGGTTCGGCAAGGATAAAAAAGTGATTAAGTAATTAAGGAAGATGATCCGCACCGCTGTTTTTGTAAAGAGTTCGGGGAAGGTCGAGCAATTACCGCCGGCCGATAAACCGGAATTTGCATTCATCGGACGATCCAATGTGGGCAAGAGTAGTCTCATCAACTATCTCACCAATCACAAAGAACTTGCGCATACTTCGTCGAGTCCCGGTAAAACCCAAACCATTAACCACTACCTCATCAACAATGCCTGGTATCTGGTGGATTTGCCGGGGTACGGCTACGCGAAGGTCTCGCAGGAGAAGCGTGCTGAATGGGAAAAGACCCTGTTCAAATACCTCAATGCACGCACCAACCTGATGTGTGTGATGGTGCTGGTAGATGTACGGATCGACCCACAGAAAAGCGACATACAATTTTTAAATAAGCTGGGAGAGGCCGGATTGCCGGTAGTTGTGGTTTTTACGAAGGCTGATAAAATCAATAAAAGTACGCTCGAGGGGAATGTAGAAAAGTTTCGGACTGCATTACTGGAGTATTGGGAAGAGTCCCCACCGTTCTTCATCACCTCGGCGGAGCGACAAATCGGCAAGGAAGAACTCATTCCATTCATAGAGAAAGCCTGCAAGAGTTTTGTGAAGGAATAGCGATTGGGCAGTGGATTGTAGTGTTGTAGGGGCGGTAGTTGTAAAGAAGGAATTGTAGGTTTCGGGGCATACCTTAATTTAAACGCGGCGGCAGCAGCGGTCCCGCGGCGAGCGCAACGAAAACTCTTACAACTCTCCGCCGAACGGTGGATAACTTTTACAACTTTTATAACATTTACAACATTTACAACACTTACAACACTTACAACATTTACAACACTTATAACACTTATAACCTTACTAACCCTCCGCCAAACGGTGGACTGCGAGATCTACTCAATCCACGTAAGCCGTACAGCGCCCCACCTCATCTGTAAATCTGTAAATCTTCACATTAGCTAATTAGTCAATTAGCTAATTCTTTCTGTACGTCGCTACGTGTCGTTCTTTCTTCGATTCGTAGATGTCGGAAAGGGTAACTAAAATTCCTGTTTCTTCTACTCCTCCGAAGTGATCGTTTACCGATGTGCCGAACGTGCGCATGGTGCCGCTGAGGTTCATGTACGCGTTGATGAGTGGTGGAATGTTTTCTCCTCTGGCGCGCACATGTTGATTGAGAATCCGGTGCCCTTCTTTGTAGGGTAATCCGTCGAGTTCATTTTCGAAAGATGTCATGTCGTGCAACGGTTTCAGTTCCTGCATCGGCCACACCAGCTTGTCGGGATCGGGAAAATAATGTTGCATAAAGTGGAGGATCATGTCGCGCGCTTCGGTATTGAAGTGTGTGTACATGGTGACCTTGCCAAAGAAATATTTTATTTCGGGATAATCTACATGAATAGCGCCGAGTCCGTCCCAGAGGTTGTCGAGTGTGAAGAGGCCCTGTCTGTTTTCCGGGCGGGGCTGATATTTCGGTTGCACAAAGGATCTGCCAAGCTCGATTGTGTAGGGAAAATAGTCGCGGATGAACTTATCGCTGAAGTTGAAAATCTCTGCGGTAGCGAGCTCGTACATTCCCTGGTCGTCCGTTCCTGCATCTGCGCAGCGAATGAACCGGTAACCGCCCATGATCTCTTTTGTTTCGGGATTCCAGGCAATGAGCTGCTCATAACATTTTTCGCAGGTGTCGAAATTATCAAGATCACAGTCGAGCCCCGTGCCTCCTCCGGCATCGCGGAAGGTCAGTTCTCTGAGCCGTCCTACTTCACGTAATACATTGGGCGCGTTGTGGTGGTTGATAATAAACAGCTGCTTCCCGCCATTGTTGGTGACCCTTACAAAGCGTTCGGGGGTGAGCTCCTGTTCGAGAACAGAGACAGGTACCGGTGGGATCAGGGCTTGCATATTCACGGGCGAAAGTCGTCGCGACCTTCGGCTAAATTATAAATATGTGCTTTGATTTTATCTGCCCATTCACCGTCGTTGTATTGAGATGTCAACATCGTATGTTGAATAGGTTTGCCAAACCGGATGTGGATCGTTTTTCCGTTCTGATGGTACATCTCATCCATCAGATAGAACATTTCCAGATTGGCTTTGATGCCCAGCTTCCCTCTGAGACGCGCCAGGTTGTAAAAGAAGTTTGAATTGCGACCGGAGATGTATGCAGGAATAATATTTCGCTGGTATTTTTTTGCCTTGGTGACAAAACTTTTTTTCCACTGGAGATCCTGTATGCCGTTTTCTTGTTTCCTGGATACCAGTCCGGCCGGAAATATGGCGACCACCTGTTCACTTGCATATTGTGCATCGATGACATCCAGAATCTGTGTGGTGTTTTTTCCGTGTTTGTTTACGCCCACAAAAATGTCTTCGAGGTTTTTTATATGCAACAATAAGTCGTTGACGATAAATTTAAGATCCTTCCTTTTTAACCCGATCGTTTGAAGCAATGCGATGCCGTCCAGTCCGCCAATCGGATGGTTGGCAGCAATGATGCATCCACCGGAAGAAGGGATGTTTTCCATGCCTTCATACGTTACGTTCACACCGAATTCTTCAATGATGGCGTCCAGAAAAGCGAATGACTTTTTATCCCCGTGGGTACTGATAAATTCGTTGATATGGTCCTGGTGGATAATGCGTTTGATGTAGCTTAGGGCAAATCCGGGCAGCCATTTTAGCAGGGCAGGGTTTTTTCCCCGGATGACATCTTCAATATCTATTAACTTTTTCGGAAGGGGTTGGCTCATAGGTTCGGGGCCGAAAATAAGCGAACTGTACCGAATTCGTCGTTTTTTTAAGTTTTCGCCTGATTTTCAGCGCCTTTTTCTCGAAATCCTGTATAGAATCGGGCTTTTTAGATCCTGCTTCACCTGGTGAAATCGTTGGCTCGTGATGGTTCTCCCACTTTCCCCCCTGTCAGACCCGGTTTTTCCCGTTTTTGAAGATTCCCGGATTCGGAGGCCGGGATCTTCAATGGACGATTGGGAAGGATAGGCCAGCCGGTTTATTCACCGTCACCTGTTTGTAACATGCTAAAAATAAATAAACTAATCGGGAATTGGGGCGTAGTTTTGATGGGCATCGTCGCATCTCCGGAGTCCTGAAATTTTTAAAAAAATGCAATAAATGGGGCCGGGAAAAAGTTTTTAACAAGTGGGAGAAAGTGGGGCTATGTGGTAAAAATTCACTTATTTTTACCCTCCGAACACCGAAACCAACCGCAACCGCCTGTCCATGTCCGTATTCCAGGGAGAATTTGAAATGAAACTCGATGCCAAGGGGCGTTTGAGTTTGCCTGCGGCCTTGCGGAAACAGATTGCGCCGGAGGCGAATGAGCGGTTTATGTTGAATCGCGGTTTTGAGAATTGCCTGGCGCTGTATCCGATGGATGAGTGGAAGAAAATCAGCGATGCGATTAATCGTTTGAATATGTTCATTGCGAAGAATCGTGAGTTTGCCCGTTATTTTTTTCGTGGGGCTATGGAGATGGAGCTGGATGCTGCGGGTCGTTTGTTGTTGCCGAAGCGCATGCTGGAGTATGCAGGGGTGAATCGTGAAATCGTGCTGTTTGGCTGGGGTAACAAGATCGAGTTGTGGTCGCCGGAGAATTATAACAAGATGCTGAGCAGTGAGCCGGCTGATTTTGCCAAGCTGGCCGAAGAGGTGATGGGGCAGATTAATATAAATGGAGGAGGGCCTGAGCGTGGTATATCATAAGCCGGTGTTGTTGATGGAGTCGGTGGAGGGATTGAATATTCAGCCGGACGGGAAATATGTGGACGTCACCTTCGGTGGTGGCGGTCATTCCGGTGAGATTTTATCGCGATTAACCAGCGGCCACCTCTTTGCCTTCGATCAGGATGCTGATGCGCAGGCTAACGTTTATGCCGATCCGAAGTTTACATTGATTCCTTCTAACTTTCGTTATCTCCATGAGCGACTTGACACATTGAAGGCGATTCCTGTAGATGGTCTGCTGGCCGATCTGGGTGTTTCGTCGCATCAGTTTGATGAGCCTTCGCGCGGATTTTCCATTCGCTTTGATGCGGAACTGGATATGCGGATGGATCAGGAAGCAGGATTAAGTGCGAAGGATATACTGAATGAATATCCGGAAGAGGAACTGGCGCGTGTGTTTAAAAATTATGGTGAGCTTCCGCAGGCGAAGCGGATGGCGCGTGCCATCGTTGCGGCTCGTAAGGAGTCGCCCGTTTTGACGGTTGACCAGTTGAAAAAAGTGCTGGCGCCTTTTACTCCCAAGGCAAAGGAGAATACATTTTATGCAGTGGTGTTTCAGGCATTGCGTATCGAGGTGAACGATGAGCTGGCCGCTTTGCGCGAAATGCTGGAACAGTCGGCGCAGGTGATCCGGAAAGGCGGACGACTGGTGGTGATCAGTTATCATAGTCTGGAGGATCGCCTGGTTAAAAACTATATCAATACAGGAAATTTTGAGGGTGAAGTGAAGAAGGATTTCTTCGGTCATCCCGTAGGATTATTGTATAAGCCGCTGCACCGTAAACCGGTGGAGGCTTCAGAACAGGAAGTGTTGGATAACCCGCGCTCACGCAGCGCTAAAATGCGAATTGCTGAACGGCTATGAATAAGATACGACAACCGTTGTCTGAGCCGGAAGTACCGGTAGCAGAGAATAACAAGAAGCAGGAGAAGAGGCGCGAAAGTACTGCGCGCAATTTTATACGTGTGGTGAATGTATTCGGTTATTTCGACCGGAAGGCGGTGATGTCGTTCATGCCGTTTCTGTTCTTCCTCTTCTTTCTTGCAATCGTTTACATCGGTAACAGCTATTACGCAGAGAAGACAATTCGTGATATCGATCGTACGGAAAAGGAAATTCGTGAGCTGCGCTCGGAGTTCATCACTGCACGGAGTGAACTGATGTATCGTTCCAAACTTACAGAGGTGGCTACTGCCATTCAGACCAAAGGTGTGAAGGAGTCGACAGTTGCGCCCCGTAAAATCGTAGTTCCTGTTAAAACCCGAAACTAAACGGCAATCATGGCTGAGAAGAAACTGGATATTTTGAAAAGAGGTTACCTGGTGTTTGCCGGGTTTATCTTCTTTGCATTGGCGATTCTTGGTCGTGTGGGATATCTTCAGTTTGCCGAGGGTAATTACTGGAGAAGCAAGGCCGATAGTCTTACACTGGATTTTCATACCATCACCCCGATGCGCGGTAATATTTATGCTGCGGATGGTTCGTTGCTGGCAACATCACTTCCCCGTTATGATATTCATCTCGATTTGATGGCGCCCGGTCTGAAGAAGGAGGTGTTTAATGAGCAGGTCGATTCGCTGGCATTGTGTCTGTCAAATCTTTTTGGAGATAAATCGAAGGCGGAATATAAAAGAATGCTGAAGGAAGCCCGTCGTGATGGCGACCGCTATTTTTTATTGAAAAGAAATGTTTCGTTTAAAGAGCAGAAGGCCTTACGCACATTTCCGCTCTTCCGGTTGGGAAAGAACAAAGGTGGACTCATTGTTGATCAGTTGAGCAAACGTGAGAAGCCGTTCCGGATGCTGGCAGCGCGTACCATCGGTTTTAAGGTAGAGAATAAAAAAGTTGAGCCGGTGGGGATTGAAGGTGCTTTTGATCCCTATCTGAAAGGTGTTACCGGTCAGCGGTTGATGCAGCGCATTGCAGGCAATGTGTGGAAACCGGTTAACAACGAGAATGAAATTGAACCGCAGGACGGGCATGATGTTATTACCACCATTGATCTGAATCTGCAGGATGTAGCAGAGAATGCTTTGTTGCGTCAGTTGCAGGAGCATGATGCCGACATGGGTTGTGCTATCCTGATGGAAGTGGCTACCGGTCATATTAAGGCCATTGCCAACCTGAAGCGTGTGGATGATAACGACAACTACCGTGAAGAATATAATTATGCGATGGGTCAGGGTACCGAACCCGGTTCCACTTTTAAGCTGGCGACGTTAATGGCCGCGATGGAGGACGGATATGTTGATCTCGATGATACCACAGATACGTTTGGCGGTGTGATGATGCTGGCGGGTGGCATGAAGATGCGCGATTCGCATGAAGGTGGTTATGGTCGTGTGACGGTGAAAAAAGCGTTTGCGGTTTCATCCAATGTGGGCATCTCCCGTGTGGCGATGAAATATTACAGTAAGAACCCTCAGAAATTTATCGATCGCCTCAATGCCATGCATATTGCGGATCCGCTCATGCTGCAGTTACCCGGTGAGTCGAAGCCTCGTCTGAAGTCGACAAAAGATAAAGACTGGTGGGGTGTTTCACTTCCGATGATTTCGATTGGTTATGAGACAAAATTTTCTCCGTTGCAACTGCTGACGTTTTACAATGCCGTAGCGAATAATGGTAAGATGGTTGCACCGCTTTTCGTTAAAGAGATCCGCAACAAAGGTCATGTGCTCACAGAATTTCCTACCCGCGTGATTTCCGAATCAATTTGTTCACCCGCTACTATTCAGAAAGCGCGTGTGATGCTGGAAGAAGTCGTAATAACAGGAACCGCATCTCATATCAAACACGCGCAGTATTCGATAGCCGGAAAAACCGGAACAGCGCAGATCGCTCAGGGCGCCGGAGGTTATAAGAATGGAAAAATCAAATATCAGGCTTCTTTTGCCGGCTATTTCCCTGCGGATAATCCACAGTATTCCTGTATCGTAGTAGTGTATGCTCCGGGTAAAGATGTTTATTATGGTGCTTCTGTCGCTTGTCCGATTTTTAAGGAAATAGCGGATAAGGCATACTCCCTTAATGTGCGTATGCATAAAGAAGTGGAAAGAGTGCCCGACTCCCTTTTTGCAGGAATGCCGGTGATCAAGCCGGGCAGAGGAAATCCCACAGCGAAAACAGCCCGTAACCTCGGTGTTGATTATTCGGGTCCGGCCAATGGCTGGGTCAATAAAACCCATCAGGCGTATCTCCCCGAGGAAGAGAAAGTGCCCAATGTATTGGGAATGGGCCTTCGGGATGCGCTTTATCTGCTCGAAAGTCAGGGACTCCAGGTGAAACCTGTCGGTCGTGGCGCAGTGAAAAAACAATCTATTCAACCCGGAACAAGGCTCCAGCGTGGGCAGCAGATTATCATCGAACTAAGTTAATGAAAGTACTGAGCGATCTTCTTTACAAGACCGGCATCGAGGAGGTGAGTGGAAATACTACTATCTCTATCGACAAAATATGCTTTGACTCACGTCAGGCCGGGGAAGGTGTTTTGTTCGTGGCGATCCGCGGTACGCGTAGTGATGGACATGACTTTATTCCGGAAGTTGTTGCGAAAGGAGTAGCGGCGGTTGTTTGTGAGCAGTTTCCGGCTGATCGTTCTTCGTCCGTGACGTATATCCGCGTGAAGGATTCTTCGCTGGCACTGGCGGTGATCTGTGCCAATTTCTATGACGATCCCTCTGCTAAACTCAAGCTGGTTGGAGTAACCGGAACGAATGGTAAAACCACTACGGTGACATTGTTGCACGCCATGTTCCGTCAGCTGGGTTATAAAACCGGATTACTGAGTACGGTACGTAATTATATCAATGACCTTGAAATTTCCGCTACCCACACAACACCCGACCCATTGCAGCTGAATGCACTATTGTCAAAAATGGTGGAGGCAGGTTGTACGCACTGTTTTATGGAGGTGAGTTCACATGCGGTAGTACAACATCGTGTGAGCGGACTTCAGTTTGCCGGCGCATTGTTTACCAATATCACCCGCGATCACCTCGATTATCACAAAACATTCGATGAGTATATCCGTGCGAAGAAAGGTTTCTTTGATCTGTTGCCGGCGGATGCTTTTGCACTGATCAATGCCGATGACCGCAATCATAAGATCATGGTACAGAATACCCGTGCCTATATTAAAACTTTTGGATTGACGGGAGTGGCTGACTATAAAGCGAAAATTCTTGAGAGCTCTGTTTCCGGACTGTTACTCAGCATCGACGGTCATGATGTAGTATGCCGGCTTACCGGTCACTTCAATGCCTATAATCTATTGGGTGTTTACGCTGCCGCTGTGTTGTTGGGCGAAGATAAATTGCATGTGCTGACCGCACTCAGTACCCTCGGTGCTCCCGAAGGAAGGTTTCAGCAGTTATCCAGTGCAAATGGTATTACCGGTATCATCGATTATGCGCATACTCCGGATGCGTTGCTCAATGTATTGAAGACTATTCAG
>JBIIHN010000291.1:0-3369 GCA_044235745.1 Bacteroidia bacterium | reverse complement strand
CGTTTCTTCAGCTATGGTGATGCCATGCTGATTCTCGACTAATGAAAAAGTTTGCCATTATTGTGGCCGGTGGGCAGGGTATCCGTATGCAGGGTATCCTGCCCAAACAGTTTTTACCCTTGCGTGATGAGCCTGTACTTGCTCACACTTTACGTCGTTTCGATTTGCCGGACGTTCAGATTCTACTTGTGATGAACGCCGCCTATCTCGCTTACTGGAAAGATTTATCAGCAACAATCAAAGAACTACCGGCCCACACTGTGGTCCCCGGAGGATCCACCAGAGCTTTATCGGTATTAAACGGTTTGATGTCAATTGAAGGAGATGGTCTGGTGGCGGTACACGATGCAGTACGTCCCCTGTGCAGCAAAGCACTTATCCGGCATTTATTTCAGGAAGCCGGTGAACACGGCTCCGCGATACCGGTGGTACCGGTTAAGGACACCCTCCGCCTGATTACACCCGAAGGCAGCACCACTGTATCGCGCGACCTTTATCGGGCAGTTCAAACACCACAGGTTTTTCATCTGGAACAACTTCGAAAAGCATTTAACCGTGAAGATGCATCAGCTTTTACGGATGAAGCTTCACTTTATCAGGCAGCAGGACATACGATTCATCTCTGCGAAGGTGAAGAAGAAAATCTGAAAATTACCGTGCCGGCCGATCTGGTCGCTGCGGCTTCCCTGCTTGATAAATATCGTTAAGACAGAGAGTTTTTCATGTTTTTTGACACCCACACAAGGTCCCAAACCCCTTAATTTTGCAAGTGTGATTCCCGGTAATAAAGGAAAGAAACGGTTGAAACCCGGCTTCTTTTATACACGTACAATAAAACTAACATGAAATTGTTTAAATAGAACCTCTTACGGCTAGAATCACCGTTTGAGAAAAAACTATCATTGCAGGAGATGGTGTGCAGAATTGAAAAAAGGAAACTTTCCGGAAGCAAAAGAGGGATTTTATCCGCTCTGATTTTTCTGCTTTGTTTCACCGCTTCCACACAAGGTCAGCCCCTGGCTGAAGCTCCACCGGCATTTACCACTGCTGATTTTGTCTTAGATCCACTGGAGGGACTTGTTCAAAACGAAAGAGAAATCCGCGCCGGGCTTTTATATGATCTGGATCGTAATAAAATCGTTTGGGAAAAAGATCTCGACTACGCCTACCCCATTGCATCGTTAACCAAAATGATGGTTGGTTTACTTGCCTTTGAAGACATCGCCGCCGGAACAGTTTGCCTCGACGACAGAATCATCGTCAAGCGAACCTATAAGAAACGGATCAGCCGCAGAAGATATTCAACGTATACCGCGGAGGAAAACTACTCCTTCGAAGACCTTTTGAAAATGGCGATGGTTGCATCCCACAACGAAAGTACGGTATGGATTGCGAAACATTGTTCGGGCACAACAGAAGCGTTTATTGAAAGGATGAATCGACGTGCGCAGGAACTCGGGATGACGAAAACCCTGTACTCAAACACATCCGGACTTCCTGCCATCATGCGCGAACTCGACAACAGCAGTTCACCACGCGATCAGTTGATCCTCGCACTTGAAGTATTTAAACATCCGAAACTGGTAGAGATTACTTCCATCCCTTATGCCACTGTTCACAATGGCAAAGGAAATGTGACTTACCGCAACCACAACGGACTTGTCATCAATTACGGAATGGAGGTCGATGGTGTAAAAACCGGCTTCACCAAAGCAGCAGGTTTTTGCCTCGTTGCCTCCGCCAAACGCGGAAACCATCGATTGGTGAGTGTGGTATTTGGTTGTCGAAGTCCATGGATACGAAACGGACTTGTTGCCAACATGGTGAATACCTACTATGACGCTATCAAACTGGGCCGACTTGGAGAAGCACCTCCCGATCTTGAGGCCTATGGGCTGTTCATGGATTCGGTACGACAAGGGCTCGCAGTGATACGACCAACGGCAGAACCAAAGATCTCCAATGACGCGAACGAGGAACAATTCGCGTATACTTACAAGACGGTAACGCAGAAAATCAAAAAACAGCATACCGTCCGTAAAGGAGACAACCTGGGTCGTATAGCAGAACGTTACAATGTTTCGGTTAGTGAACTGAAAAAATGGAATAAAATGAAGGGGTCAACGATTCGTCCCGGACAACGACTCTATGTTTACTCCACGGTCAAGAAAAGAATTCCGGTGAAACTCGTTGTTGATCCGGAAGAATCCATTGCCGATTTACAGCCATCACAGGACACCAGTGAACAATGCGAAACGCAAATTGAGAGCACGCATCAACAGCAAGCTGACAAAAAGCAAAATCCCATAACGGCTACCGTTAAAGACAGCGCAACAAAAAAGCAGGTTATTGCAGAGGAGACCTTCAGAAATAAAACCGGGTTTATTTATCATACCGTTCAACCCGGTGACACACTCTGGAACATTGCTCAGCGGTATCAGACCAATATGGACCAGATTAAAAAGCTGAATAATATCACCAACAGTAAACTCCTCAAAAAAGGAACCCGCATAAAGATCCCGGTGAACGGAGGCTAAAAGTAAAACGCCATCGACGCCTTCATCTTTTCCCTCTTCACCGCTAAACAGCACACCCAAATCTGCTATGTCCGGCAAAATTCTAACTCTCTCCACTGCCCTACTCTTCTTTACCACGCTGCTGTTTGCACAACAGGTTCAGCAGGCACCGAAATTACCGGTAGATGAAAAATCAGGATTGATTAGCTACAGTAAAGTAAACGAGGTGAGTGGGGCAACGGCCGGCACCCTCTATCAGCGCGCATTGGAATGGGCGAATAAATTCTATAAAAATCCAACGGATGTTATCAGAGACCGCGATTCGGTTGGCGGTAATCTTCTTTGCAAGGCACGGTTTAAAATTATGAATCCGGCCGATAAGAAAGGACTCGCTACAGATGCAGGTAATGTGATGTACACCTTAAAAATTCAATTTAAGGAAGGCCGTTACCGTTATGAACTCACTGAAATCAACTGGAAACAGCAGTCTCATTATCCGAGTGAAAGGTGGATGGACAAAACAGCTGCTACCTATAAACCGGAATACGATTATTATCTCCAGCAAACAGATGCTACCGCCAGAGAGGTTTTAAAGTCACTGGAGAAAGCGATGTCTGCCGCGCCGGTTTCTAAAAGCGACGACTGGTAATTTTCAGGATAACCGCTCCACGCTGACGTGCTCACTGAAACGCGGGTTATCGGCAGAAATGCCTTTCAGATGTAATAACCCGGGTTTCATACCGGTACGTACACTTCCGCAAAGGTGATCAATACCCAACAATTTTGCCCCGTTGAAAGACGACCATTTTATCAGGTCAGCAAAGGGAATATGAGGCCAGGCGGAATGAATGGC
>JBIIHN010000289.1:0-3374 GCA_044235745.1 Bacteroidia bacterium | reverse complement strand
AGAGACTCTTCAATCTGTTTCAAAGTCTTGGTGATGATAATCTTTTCCCCCGTTTGCAGAAAGATATAGGTGTAGTTGCTGTCACTTTCACAGCGTACAATCTGATCAACATCTATAAATGAAATTCCATCGTTGGTGGGTAAGGCAATTTTCCGGGAGGTCGATAACTGATCACTGAATAATTTAATCAGCTTGTCCAGTTTCTCATCTTCTTCCCGTCCTTTACGCTGGCGTGCTTTATCTACGGCCGCTATCAGGTCGAATTTTTCAATTGGCTTTAGAAGGTAATCAACGGCATTCTCCTTAAAAGCCTGCAAAGCGAACTGATTGTATGCTGTTACAAAAATCACCTGGAATGAAAACGGTTTTAACCGGCTCAGTAAATCAAATGCATTCATGCCCGGCATTTCAATATCCATAAATACCAGGTCCGGCTGTGCCTGAGGGATCAGTTCCAATGCCAATGCAGCGGAGTTGTAAATCCCTGCTACCTGCACATCGGGACAATATGTTTCAATCTGCCAGTGTAATACATCGGTACACGACACTTCATCATCAACCAGGATTGCGCGCATCATTTTTTTTGTTCAGCTAAGGTAGACATTCATAATGTCATCTCTTGCGGAACAGGTTATTCAGGGGCCGAAATTGAGTAAACGGAATCTTTATTGAGAATCCGGTCGTCTGCTAAACAACCGGATAAAAGCCGGAAGAACACTCCTGAATTAGAAATTATTGTAATTCAGGTAATTAAAACAATCTAGCCCGGAAAAGTTGACTTTCTGGACGCGGAATACCGGTTTTCATTCAGATAAAGCCCATGTCCGGTGATTTGCGATATGTTTTTCCGATTAAATTTGACGCATTATGGGTCCAATATCCTTATTGATTCTCACACTGGCGGCCATTGTGTTTTCAGCCGGTGGCATTCTGGTTTCAAAAATATTTGTGAAAGGGACAACGAATCCCCGAAAGGGGGAGCCGTACGAATGCGGCGTTCCGACCAGGGGGCCGGCATGGTTGCAGTTTCAGGTAGGTTATTATCTTTTCGCGTTGATCTTTCTGATCTTCGATGTGGAGCTGGTGTTTCTGTATCCCTGGGCTACGGTCGTAAAAGAAATAGGCTGGATGGCCTTTATTGATATTGTCATTTTCTTTTTCATTCTCTTCCTGGGCTTCCTCTATGCTCATAAGAAAGGCGCGTTAAAATGGATGTAAATCAAAACAAATCACTCTTCCCCGGCACGGTGCATGAAGTACCCGGCGGAGGTATTATGTTGAGTAAGCTCGATGAAGTTGTGAACTGGGCAAGGTCGAATTCACTATGGCCACTAACATTTGCAACGAGCTGCTGTGGCATTGAAATGATGTCGGTAGCAGGTGCGAAATATGACTTTTCACGTTTCGGGTTTGAAGTAGCGAGAGCGACACCCCGTCAGGCGGATGTGATCATCATTGCCGGAACAATCGTAAACAAGATGGCGCCGGTCTTAAAACGACTGTACGATCAGATGGCGGATCCGAAATATGTTATTGCAATGGGGGCCTGTGCGATTAGCGGAGGTCCGTTTTTCTATAATACCTACTCGGTAGTGAAAGGTGCAGATCATGTGATTCCTGTAGATGTGTACATCCCGGGATGTCCGCCGAGACCGGAAGCATTATTACATGCGCTGCTTACACTCCAGGAAAAAATCCGCAACGGGCAAACCCGTGAACAAATCCGCGAAGCACGACCAGAATAAAACGTATGAGCCCCGAAGCGATCAAAGAAAAAATAACTGCCATACAGCCGGATGCTGTCTTCGAAGAAGGCACAGAGTTGCTTACCCTGCAGACAGGACCAGAGGGATTTCGCCCGTTCATGGAACAAATGCGCAGGGATACGGATGTGGAGATGGATTACCTCTTTTGCCTTACGGCTGTCGACTGGAAGACACATTATACGGTGGTATATCATCTAACGTCAACGAAGTACCGACATGTGCTGGTTGTGAAAGTGAAACTCGATAAAGCTGACCCGGCTGTTGATACAGTCAGTGATATCTGGCGGACAGCTGAGTTTCATGAGCGTGAGGCCTATGATCTGATGGGTATCAGTTTTACCGGCCATCCGGATCTGCGAAGATTATTCCTGAGTCCGGATCATGTTGGATATCCATTACGGAAAGATTATGAAGACCCTGTTAATATGATAAAACTCTGAGGTATGCTCGAAGAAATCGGAACGAACGATCAGGGTGATATGATCATTAATGTAGGGCCTCAGCATCCCTCTACCCACGGTGTATTACATCTGGTGATCACGCTGAATGGAGAAACTATTAAAAAGGTAGAACCGCATTTGGGATATATTCACCGGTCGATTGAGAAGATGTGTGAAAGTCTCAGCTACCGGCAGTTCATTTATGTTACGAGCCGGATGGATTATCTCTCTTCGCACATCAACAATCACGCCTGCTCATTGTGTGTAGAGAAGGGATTGCAAGTGGAGATTCCGTCACGCGCACAAGTCATCCGCGTATTGATGGATGAGCTTACCCGTCTCGCATCACATCAGCTCTGGTGGGGAGCATTGGCCATGGATCTCGGTGCATTCACTCCTTTCTTTCATGCGTTTCGTGAGCGTGAGATGGTCAATGAGATCATGGAAGATACCTGCGGGGCTCGATTAACGATGAACTATATTGTGCCGGGTGGAGTAATGTTTGATCTTCATCCCGACTTTCAGCGCAAAGTGAAAGCGTTTCTTGCACAGTTTAAGGAAAAGATAGGTGAGTATGATGAGTTGGTGACAGGCAATGTGATTTTCCAGAGCAGGACGAAAGGAGTAGGAGTATTGTCGAAAGAAGATGCGATCTCCTTTGGCTGTACCGGACCAACAGGCAGAGGCAGTGGTGTTTCATGTGATGTACGAAAGTTATATCCCTATGAAATTTATGATCAGCTGCAGTTTGATGAGGTGTTGGAGACAGGAGGTGATTCATGGTCGCGATATAAAGTTCGGATCGGTGAGATGAGGCAGAGTATGCGGATCATCGAACAATTGATAGATAATATACCGGAAGGAGATATTCAGGCAAAGACAAAAGCAGTGTTAAAATTACCGAAGGGCGATTTTTACACCCGTGTAGAAACTGCCCGCGGAGAATTGGGGGTATATATTATCAGTGAAGGCGGAACAACGCCTTATCGTATTAAGTTCCGCTCGCCGGGATTCTCCAATCTCAGTGCGTTGGATCATATGTCAAGAGGAGGGAAGATTGGTGATCTGATGGCCACCATGGGAACTCTTGATCTGGTGATACCGGATATTGACAGATGATACTGTTAAGTTGTACGTTGTAAAAAAGTGGTGCAATAAAATTCTTGAT
>JBIIHN010000290.1:0-3374 GCA_044235745.1 Bacteroidia bacterium | reverse complement strand
GAACTTCAATTTCGAGACTTTTATCCGCATAAAACGTTAAAAAAACCTTGTCCGGTGTTTTTTTTAGGATTCCGTTCCTGTATTCTGGCCTTACTTTTTTCAAAACTTTCAGTTCCTTGCTTTGTATGGAGGAGACAGGATCCTCTTGTTTGCTCGTCAGAGGTCTCAAAGTAACATTATTTTTCTCCTGTAATACACGGATGTACGCTACTTCCATAGCTGCAGGGAATTTCGTTTTATCATTTACCATCCCTCCAAAAGATCCCTTTTTATTGGTGACAGCGATATTGGCAATGAGAGAGAGCGGATCTTTGAAGTGACCTTTCCACCAGGCGATAGGAGTTCCGTCGATAAACCAGGTGATCCCCTTTGCAGTCCAGTGGATAGCTGCGCGATGGTAGGAGGTTGACCAGTTTGTGTTGGTTTCGATGTAATCTCCCCAGTTGGAACGACCAAGCCCCAGAAATCTCTTGTAGTTTTTACAGCCGTTTTTACAATGCACATCAACGTGGTACGCATTGGTTTTAGAACTGCCGATTTCGAAAATGTCTATTTCCTGATTGTCGGCTCCAAATAACCAGAATGCCGGCCAAAGTCCTTCGCCTGCGTCTGCACGGAACATTATTTCATAGTATCCATATGTAAATTTTTCCTTTGAGAAGATCATTCCGCTTTGATATTCAAAATCCATTAAGTTTTTTGCAGGTGGTTTTATGTCGCAGGGAATTATGAAATCATCCGGTTCATAGGGAATAGCCCTTGTCCGGACTTTTGTTTTATCTGCTGTAAGTCGTAACATACCATTTTTAACGGTCGATTCAGCATCAGTATATACACTTACATCCATGCTGCAATACAAATGTCTTGCCCAGGGATAGGCGGTCATCCATTTTTCTTTGTCAAGCTCCTCCCCATCAAATTCATCTCCATACGTAAGAGTATATTTTCTTATCAACTCATCTTCAAATTCTATCATTACCTGAGCAGATACAGAGCGTGGGCTCCATGAAAGATAGAGGATAAAGGCTAACAGATAAATGAAATGTTTCATAACGGCAAATATCGGTATTCAATATACCTGTATACTGTGCGGACCCCTAAATAAAGGGGCTTTTAATGAAAAAAGGCTCTCTGAAATCAGAAAGCCATTTTTTGGGTAAGGTAATTATTGTTTATAGTTTGATAAATCGAAGGACTGTTGGTTTGTCACCATCTACCCGAAGGTGATATGCGCCTGGTTGGAGATGGTTAACCGGAAGCTGTATCGTTTGTGATACATTAAATATTATTCGATCTATCGATCTGCCAGAAACATCAAGTATTTCCAAACTACGGATTTTATCCTGAACTAAGGGGCGTAATTGTATAAGATCAGTTACAGGATTAGGCTGAAGACTGTAGAGGTATGCATTCCCGCTTTCAGCAATTCCGGTGCAGTTAATGACCAATACATCGGTGATAGGTGAGGTAAGATTACATATGCCATCACTCACGTTTACAGTGTAATCTCCTGTTTGATTTACAAATAATGTATCGGCGTTTTGTCCTGATATCAGTACGCCATCTTTAAACCACTGATATGTCCATCCTGCATTGTATTGTGCAAACAGCGTTACGGATGACCCTTGACAGAATGCTGTTGGGCCATTCGGCGTTATATAGGCATCCGGTGAAGTGCGAACTTCAAGTGGTGCTGAATTTAATGTACTCCACATGGGAGGATTTGAAGAAAATACGCGAATTCGGTAGTCAGTAGCATCAAAGAGACCATTCGGTACTGTAATTAATACCGGGGTAGTGCCGGTGGAAACTACCGAGCCAAGCTCTGTCGGGAAGATAAACTCGCCGAATTCATCAGATAGTTCAATTCGGAAAACATTACCGGGATTCCAGATGCCATTGGCATTAATTGCCAGTGTATAACTGTTGTCAGTACAAAAAACCGAGGTAGGTAAGCTCAATGTGATTTCATTTGTCCGCTTGATAATGGTGCCGAGTCCATCTCCAACACCTATTACATTCGTACCTTGAGTTACTTCTAAATCATAAATCGGATCCTGACTTGGAGTTATTTCGGCTCCCCAAACGATACCACCATTAGAAGTCCTGAAAATTTCATTACCACTGGCCACCCAACCATTCAATGGATCTGCGAAGGTAATTGCTTCGATTGGTGCACTCGAGACTGATTGGAAAACCAGCGTCCAGGAGATTCCACCGTCGTTGGTTGCATAAACTTCTCCTGAGCTGGTGCCGATCCATCCATTCATTGCATTGACAAACCACATGGCGGTTGTCGGGGATGAACTAGCTGTTGAATTCAGATTCCAGTTTATACCATTATCGTAGGTTGTAATAATATAAGGCTGATTGGTGGCTATAACAAGCGAGTCTGAGCTAAAGCTCTGCATTTCTGTAAAGTCATACCCTGATCCGCTAAAAGTGGTTGGCAAGTCGGTCCATGTGTCACCATCATCAAGTGAATAAGCTAGTTTCCCGTTTGCTCCACATGTGTAATATCTTCCTGCAGATGTTCGGGCCAACGCATTTAATTGTTCACTTATTCCGGTGAAGATAAAGTTCCAGGTGTTTCCGCCATCTGTCGTTTTTACAATTGTGCCGTTGCTGCCAACACTGATACCAATCGAACTGTTTGCGAAATGGATATCATTCAGGTCTTCACCACCTGCACCGCTTGATACAGGTGTCCACAAACTTCCTCCGTTGGTCGATTTCAGAAGTGTCCCGGCGAGCCCAACTGCAAAGTACGTATTACTGTTCACAACTTCTGCAGCATTCAGCCGGTATTCAGAGAGACGCGTTGACTGTTCGTTCCAGGTGTTTCCTGCATCGTTCGTTTTTAAAATTGTTCCTCCTGATCCACCGGTAAAAAACACATTGCTGTTTATTGCTTCAACTACGTTCAGGTTTAACCAATAGGTAGATGTCCCATAATAATTCCATGAAAGCCCACCATCATTTGTGAAATATAAATTACCCTGATCACATCCCGCAACACCGTCATTCGCATTTGCGAAGTCGATTGAAAATAAGGTAAAGCCACCGGCCGATCCGGGACTTCCTATCGAATTATAAGCCGTTCCGCCATTGGTTGATTTGTAAATTCCATTCGCGGTTGAAGCAAAGACCGTTGAATTTACAGGAGCCGAAATGTCGATGAAGTCATCGGAAGTGCCTGCAGCGGCAGTAGTCCATGTCAGTCCTCCGTTATTGCTATGCAATAGTGTTCCTGCACTTCCTGCAGCGACAACATTGCCATTGGGTAGATATTCCAGATCGGCGATATCCGTTGAAAGCTGGACAGGTAATTGTGTCCAGTTAAAACCACTATTGGTGGTCCTGTACAGTTTTGC
>JBIIHN010000015.1:0-11045 GCA_044235745.1 Bacteroidia bacterium | reverse complement strand
TACTGATGGAATTTCTTACAATGGTACTGCGCAGGTTGACTTTTCGCTGCCAAAGGAAAGATACAAGATTGAAACCGGCTTAAAAGCATCCTATAGATCAAATGACGGAGAACAGTCGTCCGACCGTTTGGATTTCACAACCGGATTATTCAACGAAGACATCACGTTTGCCGATCGGTTTATTCTCTCCGAATTTGTTTATGCCGGATATCTGCAATGGACAGGAAGATGGAAGGTTTTTGACCTTAGTGCAGGATTACGCGCGGAGCAAACTTTTATAGAGGGCGATTCGAAGAGTGCCGATACTACGTTTACCCGTGACTTCCTGAATTTATTTCCGTCCGCATCTGTTAAATATGGGCTGAAGGAAGGTCACGATGTACAGATCAGTTACAGCAGGCGTATTAACCGTCCCCGCGAACAGCAGTTAAATCCGTTTCGAAATGTGTCAGATTCCCTTAATGTATTTGTCGGTAATCCAGGCATCTTTCCGGAACTCACACACTCGCTTGAGTTAGGCTATACCGGCCGTTATGGAGATAATAGTATTGCTGCGAATGTTTTTTACCGTTACACAGACGATATGTCGCAGCGATTCCGTACGGTGGATACAATTACCAATGTATCTACCCAAACCTTTGTGAACTACAGTACATCCGAGAACCTCGGCTTTGAGCTTATCTTCCGTAATACCTTTTTCAAAGTTATCACTACAAGTCTGAGTGTAACGGCATTCTATAACACGGTTGATGGTACCAATATCGGTACCGATCTCGTCAGTGATGTATGGAGCGGAGATGTAAGAGGTTCGGTATCTGCAAAGATCAGCAAGCAGTTCTCTGTTCAACTTACCGGTAATTATATGGCACCCCGTGAACAACCGCAGGGAACTTTTAAGGGGATGAGTGGAATAGACTTCGGCTTTAAGTATGATTTCAAAGGGGGAAAATGGTCCATCAATGGATCAGTCTCAGATATCTTTGATATGCGTGAGTTCAATATCGATAACCGGGGAGAAGGGTTCCGGGTGGAGGCTATCCGTAAACGTGAAACCAGAGTTGGGAACATCACCTTAAGTTACCGGTTTGGAAAGGTAGAGATGAATCAGAGGAATCGCCGTCAGAATAACCGGCAGATGGAATCACCGCAGAATGATATGATGGATTTTTAATCTGTTAGATTGACAAATGGTGCCATCATATGAACCGTAAAACTTTTCTTCAAAACGCAGCAATTATGGCCACCGGGGTTTTCAGCCTGAACGAATTTTCTTCACTTGCCTCCGGATTAGCTGGCGAAAGAAAACGCATGCCGGTATTGTTCGTAGGTCATGGAAACCCGATGAATGCAATCGAGCAAAATGAGTTCAGTGCAGCCTGGAAAAATATCGGAGCGGCCATCGAGCGCCCCAGAGCCATCTTATGTGTCTCTGCACATTGGATGACTTCCGGAAATACCATGGTTACTGCGATGGCAAAACCCCGAACGATTCATGATTTTTATGGTTTTCCGGATGAACTTTTTGCGGTGCAGTACCCGGCTTCGGGAGCAGTAGATGCAGCAAAGGATACGATTGATCTTGTAAAGAAAACAACCATTCTACCATCACATGATTGGGGATTAGATCATGGCTGCTGGTCGGTGCTTAATCCCATGTTTCCGAAGGCGGATATTCCCGTATTTCAACTTAGTATCGATCTTGCCAAACCTCCGTTATGGCATTATGAACTGGCGCAGGAGCTGAAAGCGTTGCGTGAAAAAGGCATTCTGATCATGGGCAGCGGTAACATTGTTCATAATCTGGGAAAGATGCAATGGTCGGGCGGCGCATTCGATTGGGCGGTAGAATTCGATACCTGGTCAAAGGAGAGATTGCTGGCCGGCGATCATCAGGCGCTGATCAATTACTCTTCGAAAGGACGCATTGCAGACCTGGCCATTCCCACCAACGAACATTATCTCCCGCTCCTGTATAGTATTGCATTACAGGATAAAGCTGATGATTTGAAGTTTTTCAATGAGAAGACCCTTATGGGGTCTATTTCCATGCGTTCTGTGTTGCTGGGCTGATACTATTCAGCATCTTACTTCGTTTCATTATTCAACAGCTCCGGCGCCTCGTCATGAGCGGATTCTTTTATAATTTCGTCGGTCTATGGGTAAAACATCCGGCAATAAGACCACCGGCAGGTTGGTAAAGTTCATTTGGGTCATTGTATTGGCACCGGTTGTATTGATTTTTTCATTGGTGGGTTTAACCGCCCTGGGTGTGTTTGGTGAATTACCCAGCTTTGAAGAACTTGAAAATCCCAACAGTAGTCTGGCCAGCGAAGTCTATTCAGCCGATATGAAAACGCTGGGTAAGTACTATATCCAGAATCGTGTGAACGTTCATTACAAGGATCTTTCTCCCAATCTTGTGAATGCCCTGAAGGCAACGGAAGATGTACGTTTTGAAGAACACAGTGGCGTAGATATTAAAGGACTGCTGCGTGTTTTTGTAAAGACGATTATCCTTCAGCAGGATGCAGGAGGTGGCAGTACACTCACTCAACAACTGGCGAAAAATCTCTTCCCGCGCGGAGAAACCAACAAGGTAAAAATTGTCTTTCAGAAACTGAAGGAATGGATCATTGCTGTGCGTCTGGAGCGCAACTACACCAAGCAGGAAATTCTGGCCATGTATCTCAATACGGTGGAGTTTGGCAATAATGCGTTCGGAATCAAATCAGCCGCTACTACGTATTTCAACAAACAACCTTCCGAGCTGAAGATGGAAGAAGCGGCGTTGCTGGTAGGAATGTTACAGGCTCCTTCCCGTTATAATCCTGTACGTAATGTTGAAAGTGCCACGTTCCGCCGGAATACAGTAATTGGTCAGATGGAGAAGTATAAATTCATCACGGAGGAGCAGAAAGATTCCCTGCTGAAGCTCCCGATCAAACTGAATTTCCGCCAGGAAAGCCATACGGAGGGATTGGCGCAATACTTCCGTGAAATTCTTCGTCAGGATTTACTGAAATGGTGCAAGGAGCATAAGAAAGCAGATGGTTCACCCTATAATCTGTATCGCGATGGTTTGCGTATCTACACCACGATCGATACGCGCATGCAGCAGTATGCCGAAGAGGCGGTAAAAGAACATTTTACCGAACTACAGAAGACATTCTACGATCATTGGAAGGGAAGAGTACCCTGGGCAGATCAACCTCAGTTGATTGACGAAGCGATGAAACGCAGCGATCGCTATATCAGTATGAAAAAAGCAGGCGCATCGGAAGCGGAGATTAAAAAGGCATTTGCTAAAAAAACCGAGATGACCGTTTTTTCATGGAAGGGCGAACGCGATACGCTGATGTCGCCGCTGGATTCTATCAAGTATTACAAAATGTTTTATCAGACAGGTTTTATGTCGATGGAACCACAGACAGGATATGTACGTGCCTGGGTCGGTGGTAATAATTATAAATATTTTCAGTATGATCACGTGAAGGATGGACGTCGTCAGGTTGGATCTACGTTTAAGCCATTCCTGTACACACTTGCTATGCAGGAGGGATACTCACCATGTTATGAAGTTCCCAACGTTCCGGTTACTATTATTGATCAGGCCGGTGTTCCATGGACACCCTCTAATTCAGACGGAAAATACGGTGGCATGCTATCGCTCAAGGAAGCGCTTGCCGAATCGATCAATTGTATCTCCGCGTACCTGATGAAGCAGTTTGGTCCGGAAGCAATGGTACAGGTTGCGCGCAAGATGGGCATCACCGGGCAATTGGATCCTTATCCGAGTCTGGCTTTGGGAACAGCGGATGTTTCGGTTTACGAAATGGTAGCCGCTTATAGCGCGTTCGCCAATAAAGGTGTCTATACAGAACCACAATACATACTTCGTATAGAAGATAAAAACGGCGTGGTGCTGCAGGATTTTGTACCCAGAAAAGTAGAAGCGATCAGTGAAGAAACGGCCTATCTTATGTTGAATCTCATGCAGGGTGTAACCTTGTATGGAACAGGAGCAAGACTCCGCGGTTCAAAATACGGATTTACCAATCCTATCGCCGGTAAAACGGGTACCACACAGAATAACAGTGATGGTTGGTTTATGGGCATCACTCCGGATTTGGTGAGTGGTGTCTGGTCGGGATGTGAAGACCGCGCTGTACATTTTCGCACCACCCAACTCGGACAAGGAGCCAATGTTGCATTACCAATTTGGGGACTTTATATGAAAAAGGTGTATGCGGATCCCACGTTGAATTATTCCAAAGAAGGATTTGAAGCACCCGAGAAGCCATTCGGTGTAGAGCTGGATTGTTCGAAGTACAAGAATCCTGTACAACAGCAGAATGGAGGCGATGATTTCGGGATTTGAGAATTTGAAGATGTGATGGCCGCCATTCGGCGGATGAAGAGTATGAGGGTGTAAGAATATGTTGTGCCTTGTAATTGAAGGTTGGTTTTAAACTGCCGGAGAAAAGGAAAAAAACCGCTGATAAAATTTGATCCTAAAGAAATTTTACCTGATAAAGAAGGATAAATTGGCATACCCGAATGAACTCACCGATCTTTCACTAATTTTACTGCCTATTCTAAAGCTATGAACAAAGTAGTTAAGGACGCTGCTGAAGCGATACGTGATATTCAGGACGGAGCAATAATTATGCTTGGGGGGTTCGGATTATGCGGAATTCCCGAAAACTGTATTGCCGCACTGGTAGATAAAAAAGTAAAAGACCTCACCTGTATTTCAAACAACGCGGGAGTAGATGATTTCGGAATCGGACTCATGCTTCAGACACGTCAGGTGAAAAAAATGATTTCTTCTTACGTTGGTGAGAATGCTGAATTCGAGCGCCAGTTACTTTCCGGTGAGCTCGAAGTTGATCTTATACCACAGGGAACGCTCGCTACGCGATGCATGGCAGCCGCCTATGGTATGCCGGCGGTTTGGGTGCGTGCAGGAGTAGGAACGGAAGTGGCCGAAGGAAAAGAAGTACGCAATTTCAACGGAACAGACTATCTGCTCGAATACGCCTTCGACGCTGACTTTTCTATTGTTAAAGCATGGAAAGGAGATACGCATGGGAATTTAGTGTTCAGGAAAACCACACGGAATTTTAATATGCCGATGGCGATGGCAGGGAAAATTACTATTGCAGAAGTGGAGGAGCTCGTTCCTGCTGGTGAACTGGACCCGGATGCTATTCACGTTCCCGGCATCTATGTCCATCGCATCTTCCGTGGCAATAACTACGAGAAGCGTATCGAACAACGAACTGTTCGTGCAAAATCTTAAGAAATCATAGCCTTCATAATTAATCAGTGGCCCCTAGTCATTATAAAACGTATCTAAATGCTTGACAAAAACGGCATTGCCAAACGCATCGCAAAGGAAGTAAGAGACGGATATTATGTTAACCTCGGTATCGGCATTCCTACGCTGGTTGCCAATTACATTCCCAAGGGAGTAAATGTTACGCTACAGTCGGAAAATGGAATGTTAGGTATGGGTCCTTTTCCATTCGAAGGGGAAGAAGATCCGGATCTGATCAACGCAGGAAAGCAAACGATCACCGAGGTGCCCGGTACAGCTTATTTCGATTCTGCGCTCAGCTTCGGGATGATTCGCGCAGGGAAAGTGGATCTTACTATTTTGGGAGCCATGGAAGTGAGCGAAGAGGGTGATATTGCGAACTGGAAAATTCCGGGTAAGATGGTAAAGGGAATGGGCGGAGCCATGGACCTTGTAGCTGCGGCGAAGAACATTATTGTTGCCATGCAGCATGTGAATAAAGCCGGAGAGAGCAAGCTGTTGCCATCCTGTTCACTGCCACTTACCGGAGTAAAGTGTGTGAAGAAAATTGTAACTGAACTGGCCGTACTTGAAGTCGTGCCGGGGAAAGGGTTTGTATTACTGGAGCGCGCACCGGGGGTAACGGTGGAGGATATCCGAAAAGCAACAGCAGGTAAGCTCGTAGTGGAAGGAGATATTCCGGAAATGATTCTCGATTAATGTTGCGCGAAGCCGGATCATATTTTGAAAAGCTGAAAACCTGGCACCTTCTGATTATTCTCGCAATTGCCTATGGATATTTCGGAACCTATGGTATTTTACCGCTGCGACCGCAGTCAGTTCATCAATGGGCAATGTGTGATCGTGCATCGGTAGCATGGAACTATTATAATGGCAATGCTGATTTTTTTATCCCCAGGGTAAATAATACCGATAATGGCACCGGAATGACAGGCCTGGAGTTTCCTGTTGTTCAATATTTTGTTTCTGTACTCTATCGCTTGTTCGGCTTTCATGAATGGTTGTACCGGATTACTTCGCTGATCATATTTTCTATTGGTGCTGTTTCCGTTTTCCGGCTGGCCAGGTATTTTCTCAAAGATCAACTGCAGTCTTTGTTGATCATGTTGCTGTATGTTTGTTCACCGCTGCTGGTCTATTATTCCTGTAGTTTTATTCCTGATATCTATAGCCTGAGCTTTTCAATGATCGGTTGGGCCTTACTGGTGAAATATGCCGAGCAGCCTGGTAAAGTAATTTGGTGGAGATGGTTTATTGCCATGCTGATTGCATGTTTGATAAAACCAAACTCGATGATCCATCTTCCGGTAATGGGTTATTTTCTTTTCAATTCCGGTTTATGGTCGTTGAAAGATCCGCTGCGTTATGTCGGTTATTTTGTGGTGATTGTTGCATTAACCCTGAGCTGGTATTTCTATGCATCCTGGTTGAGCCGCAATACCGGTTCTGAGGTTTTCCTCTTGCAAATGCGCCCTCCTTCCAATATGCAGGATGTTAAGGATGTATGGGAACGGGTTCGATTGGATTGGCTGGAGCGTATTTATTTCCCGCGCTTCCTGAAATTAATAGTCGCGGCAGGATTGGGATGGATGGTGATTGATCGCCCGTTTCGCAATCCACTGGCAACGTATACGCTCTTTTTATTTCTCGCTGCCGTAGCATTCCTCTATCTTATGTTTTTGCAATTGGCGTATCATGATTATTATTTCATTACGATGTTTCCGGCATTGGTGTTTATATTGATCTTTCTGTTGGCCGGAATTTCAAAGCGGATCGGGATGAAAGGCCGTTATGTTCTGTATGCGGTGACTATTATATTTCTTTTAAAGCAGGCTCACTTTGCCCATGGGATACTTCAGTTTGCACACAAGAAAGATAGCTGGATGTATGGAGCTCCGCAGAATGATAAATACTTCAATTCTGATTATTTCCTGAAGGCCGCCGGCATTGGTCCGGATGACCAGGTGATCAGTATTTTTGATCCTTCTCCAAACATTACATTATATCTTATGGGTCGTAAAGGGGTAACGATCCCTTATCGTAACGTGGCCGAAACGTTGATGGGATACCTGCAAACCGGCCGATATAAATATGTGGTTTATAATAGTTCCGACCCTACAACTGTTACTTTTTCGCCGGGCGACTTCCCCTTGGTCCCTGTTCTTGACACTAATGGAATTCGGGTTTTTGCAGTATCTTCGTCGTTCCATCCTGACGGACGTTCAACGCCCCTATCTCCATGGAATTAAGCATTATCATCCCCATTTACAATGAAGAAGGGAACATCCGTCTACTCTATGATCGGGTTTCAAAGGTTGCGTCCGGAATCACCGGCAGCTATGAGCTTGTGTTTATCAATGACGGTAGTAAAGATCAGTCGCTGGCGATGATCGTGAACCTGGCACAGTCAGACCCTCACGTTAAGTACATCAATTTTTCCCGAAACTTCGGTCATCAGATTGCAGTAACAGCCGGTATTGATCATTGCACAGGAGAAGCAGTGGCTATTATTGATGCGGACCTACAGGATCCTCCTGAGTTAATTGTTGAATTGTACAACAAAATGAATGAAGGGTATCAGGTTGTATATGCCCGCAGGAGAAGCCGGTCAGGAGAAAGTTTTATGAAGAAGTTTACGGCAAAGATGTTCTATCGTATACTTGCTAAAATTACTTCGATAAAAATTCCGGTAGATACGGGTGATTTCCGGATCATGCACCGGAAGATCATCGAAGTGCTGAAGCAAATGCCGGAGCAACAAAAATACCTGCGTGGACAAATTGCCTGGGCCGGATTTAATCAGACGTATATTTTGTATGATCGGGATGAACGACATGCTGGTTCTACCGGATATACCTATAAAAAGATGATTCGCTTCGCGCTGGATGGTATCACCGGCTTCTCAAATCTTCCACTGAAATTTGCTACTGTTGCCGGATTCATCGTTAGTGGTGTAACGTTTCTTGTCAGCCTCTATGCACTGTATGCAAGGTTTGTTGCGAAAGATTATGTCCCAGGCTGGACTTCTCTCATTCTTGCTGTTCTTTTCATTGGTGGAGTTCAGTTAATCTCCATCGGAATCATCGGTGAATATATGAGCAGGATGAGCGCGAATGTGCGTAATCGTCCGCTGTATATTGTTGAACAAGCGAATCTGAGCCGTTCGGAAAGCAAAAGGGATTGAGATGGATGGCGTGATGATAGACGAGATCAGTCAGCGGCCGGTTTCAATCGGAAAATGGACCATCATCGTATTTTTTGCAGTACTCTATGCACTGATTTCGTTTGTTAATCATTATACCTTCAGAACTTTCGCCTGGGATCTGGGAATTAACAATAATGCCATATGGGATTATAGTCACTTCCGGTGGAATAATTGCATGCTGATTGATGGTCCTCAGTTTGATAATATTCTCAGCGACCACCTTACCTTTTATCCTCTTTTTTTCTCACCATTCATTCATCTGTTTGGTTCGTATACGATGCTGGTTTTTCAGTTGCTGGCCATTCTTTTCGGCGGACTGGGAGTGTACAAATGCACATTTCTGAAAACAGAAAGCGAAGCACTCTCAAATCTTTCGCTCATCGCTTTCTTCAGTATGTGGGGAATTTTTTCCGCGCTGGGATTCGATTATCACGATAACGTGGTGGCGGCGATGTTTGTACCGTGGATTTATTTTTATCTGCTGAAGGAGAAAATGAGGTCAGTATTATTATTCACCTTGCTCGTACTGATCGGCAAAGAGAATATGGCGTTGTGGACCGTTTTCATCGGAATCGGATTTGTTCTCAGATATTGGAAGGACGCAGGCAAGCGAAAAATAGGACTGGTTGTTTCTGCACTCGGTGTTTTATATTTCTACTTGTCGGTGAATGTGATTATTCCCGCATTTTCAAATGCAGACCGGGGATATCTTCACTTTAACTATGCGGCATTGGGAATGAATTTTAAAGAAGCCTTTATTCGACTGTTGACCGATCCGGTTTACGTAGTGAAGTTATTATGGATTAATCATACTGGAGAAATAGACGCAATAGGAATTAAAGCTGAGTTGCATGAAGTGTTCTTTCTATCGGGCGGTATTTTACTTTTATTTCGACCTGCATGGATGATCATGCTGATTCCTATTTATGCACAGAAACTTTTCAATGATGACTTTACAAAGTGGGGAATCAATTCACATTATTCAATTGAATTTGCACCAATCATTGCATTGGGCGCATATGATGTGATCGGCAGCTGGAATAAATCTCTCAAATTCAAATTGTGGATCGGAGCCATTGTAGCACTGCTGGCATTATATATGACTATTTCCAAAATCGACCGACGGGTATCGAAATGGTATACAAAGGAAAATGTTGCGTTTTATGATCTCTCACATTATGATCAGCAGTTTAATGTTCCGCTCTTGCATGAAACATTGAAGCTGATTCCGGATACTGCTTCGGTGACCGCTTCGGAAGTGTTGGTGCCGCATCTTGCCTTCAGAGAAACCATTTATCTCTATCCCTTAGGTCCGGGAACAAGCTACGTTGCATTGTTGGATCACGATGGTACATTCCCGCTCAACCGGCAGCGGATTCAAGAGGAGATTTCAAGGTTAAAAGCAGATAGTACCTGGGAAACAATTCATGCGGCGAATCAACTGTATATTTTCAGAAAAAAGTAGTACTTTAATGTAGATGAATGAAAGCGCAGCTTATTCAAATACCAATTCCAGATCGTCAATAAGTATAAATTCTCCTGTTTGATATACAGGATAAATTTTGATGATGTTACCGGGTGCATTGTGTGCTGAAATATCAAATTCACCGGAGATTTCACCCCATTCGCCGTTTTTAAGGCTGAAAGTTTTTGAATCAAGTGCGTTCCAGAATAAACTTTTCGATGAGTCAGTTTCCACTGAACAGACCAGTTTCACATGACCGTCTGAGGAGCTGAGACGAACCCATGCTTTCATCTTCACTTTAGTGATAGGTGTTGCTGAAATACTGCCCAGTCGTTTAGAAAAAGTTGCACCATAAATGAGATCCTGATTGATTTTCACACAATTTAAACCAGAGTGGGAAACGGTATTGTTAGTGATAGTAGGATCGTTGGAAAATCCACTGATGTCATCAAAACTAATATGATACTCCGGCTTGAAAACCTGCTTCTCCTGACATGCGCTGAGAACGAATGTTATCCCGGTTAAAACTGCAATGATATTTTCTTTTGTCTTTCTCATGAATTGACTATAGTTGTATGGTCATTCAGTTTGAATGCCTGATGGTACCGCAAAAATATTCAAAATACAACAAGATAAACCGATTTTATTGCCAATTGCTAAAAATCATGGTGTAACATACTGGCACGTGAATTATTTTATACTTTAGCTATGCATTTGCAAATATGAATCCCTTGAAATTTGTTTTCCTGATGAGTACCGGTCTTGTTTTAGCCGGTTTTGCAATATTCGCTTCCGGTTGCGAATGGGTGACCCGGTCCGCACCGGAATTTACAAATGACATGGAGTTCACCCATGTCTGGACAGATCATTCACAGCCTAATATTATCAAAGACCCGTATGCCAGATCAGGTCATAAACTTTGTCGTTTGGATAATCAATTTCCCTTCTCGCCAACTTTCAACCTTCAATTAAAGGATCTCGACGATTCGTTTGACCTGACGGGTGTGAACCTCAAAGTTTGGCTCAGAGCAGATAGTATGAACGTTAATCCTGTG
>JBIIHN010000288.1:0-3394 GCA_044235745.1 Bacteroidia bacterium | reverse complement strand
ATCTTTTTGGGAATAGATAAAAGTATTCGTTATTTGTTGGCTTGTTCGTTATTGGGTGATGCAAAATATGTCACACCCAACCCGGACTGGAGCGAATGTATCCTTTAGTCTGAAGGAATATAACCAGAATGATCATCAGCAACATGCCAATACCAAACAGTACCATCAGCTTCTTATAACGGCTGGCACTGCCCGCCATTTTTTTGTAGCGATAAATATTAAAGATGGCTTTTTCGGCCCGAAGGAATGCACCTTCTCCTTTTACAATATAATCGAATGCACCGTACTTCATCGTGTTCACCGCGACTTCAATCTTATCCTGTCCCGATATCATCACCACTTCCAGTTCCGGATAAATATTCTTCAGTTCTTTCAAGGCATCAATACCATCCATCGCATCTTTTACCTGCGAGTTCAGATTATAATCCATAAACACGATTTCCGGCTGACGAACTTTTGCAGCTGCCAGGCATTCCTCTCCGGTCGGGAAATCATGGATTTCATACGCCGGCATTTTTGACAGATGATCCTTCAGTAACTCGCGTTGAAGCGGTTCGTCATCTACAATATATACGAGTGTTTTGTTTGACATATGAATTATTTTTCAAGTTCTTTGAGAGATCCTTCCAGCTCTGTGCTGATAATATCGTATTGCTTGCGGAAGTTTTCAAGTAATCCGGGAATGCGGTCTACATCGATCTGGTCTCCGCTTAAGCGTTCAATTTCCTTTACGAGTTCTTCAGATCCTTTAGCGCCGAAATAGCCCAGCTGTGGCTTCAGCGCATGAGCTGTCTGACGAAGGCCCGAATAATCCTTACTTACCAGATAAAGATCCATTTGCTGCATGCTGATGGGTGCTCCGGTGAGAAACATGCGGATGTATTTGATCATTTTATCATTGGCACCTCCGGTTAAACTGCGGAGGTAGCTGAGGTCGGTGAGTTGTGACATTTTTATTTTTTGGCGGTGTAAAGATATTAATTTAGGTTTCTGTCGGGAAGTCGAATCCCCGCTTCATGGGAATTGATCCACTTAAGAAGTAAGTTCAATGACTGTTTGCTTGAGTTTCTCGGGCTCAAATGGTTTCGCCAGATGCCGGTTCATACCGGATTCCAGACATTTATCAATCTCCTCTTTAACAGCGTTGGCCGTGAGTGCAAGTATCGGGCTTTGAGCGTTGGGACCGGCGGAATTACGAATGTTGATTGTGGCGTTGTATCCGTCCATCACCGGCATGTGCACATCCATAAAAATCAGATCATATTTTTTCTTGTTCGCATGTTCTACAGCTTCCTGTCCGTTATTGGCAACATCAATGGTGATACCGGGAAACATGCCTTCAAGGGTATCGATGGCTACCATCTGATTCATCGGCTGGTCTTCGGCAAGCAGTACCGTGAGTGGACGCAGGGCAGTGGTGTCTTTTTTCTTTTCCTGTTTTACTACTTCTTTGCCTGCTTTTAATGGAAGCAGGAACCAGAAAGTAGTACCTGCACCTTTTGTACTGCTGACCTGTAACGTTCCTCCCTGCAGTTCAACCAGATTTTTAGAGATACTGAGTCCAAGACCTGTCCCGCCATATTTTCGGGTAGTATCGCTGCTTTCCTGTGAGAAGCTTTCAAAGATCTTATGAATCTGATCCGGAGAGATACCGATACCTGTATCCGTGACTTCAAACCGCACCCATGAAGGGTCTCCCGATTTTTCAAGCTTCACATTGATGGTAACGGTACCACCTTCCGGAGTGAATTTAATCGCGTTGCCGGTGAGATTGATTAATACCTGTGTAAGCCGTGTAGGGTCGCCCATCAGCCATTTCGGTATATCCGGGGCGATATGATACTCCAGCTTCAGCTTCTGACTCTCTGCGCGCAGGTGCAGCGTCTGGTAAACACCGTCTACGGTGTAGGGTAGATCAAAATCGATCTCTTCAAGTACGATCTTACCGGCTTCGATTTTTGAAATATCGAGGATGTCATTAATAATATTGAGGAGATTGTTACTCGCCTGTCGCATCGCATTCAGGTAACGCAACTGATCTTCGCGCGGCCCTTTGTCCAGTAAAAGATTCGTCATGCCAACTACCGCATTTAATGGTGTGCGAATCTCATGACTCATATTCGCAAGAAATTGCTGCTTGAAAGCTGCACTGCGTTCGGCCATCTCTTTTTCTTCAACAGCAATACTCAGATTTTCCTTTGCCGCCAAACCCTCCAGTAATATCCGGAGATCATCAATGGTTTTCTGAATGGTCGCTTCCAGATCGGTGAAATCAATCGGCTTGGTGACAAAGTCATACGCACCACGATTCATAGCCGTTCGGATATTGCCCATATCACCGTATGCTGAAGCAACAATCGCCCTCAGCGGGCGTTCGATGGTTTTCAGTTCATTCAACAGGGTAAGTCCGTCCATTACTGGCATATTGATATCAGTTACAAGGATACCAATGGTTGCATCTTCCTTGATTTTACTGATTGCCTCCTCACCATTATGTGCGAAACTGACCTGCAGCGCCCCTTCTCGTATCTGTTTTCTGAACCGTTGTTTGATGAGCGGTTCGAGATCAGTTTCATCATCGGCAAAAAGTATGTGGATAGGTGATGACATGTATTTGGATTTAGTTTTTAGTATTAATCTTTCAGCAGAATCCGGATAGAAGGCGCTGTTTGTATTCCCTTTGTTTTATGACTGAAGAGGATATTTTCAAAATGGAACTGAGCACCAGCAGGCTGTTGTTGTACGAAGGTAATAAAGTCCTCCGGGAATCGATTTCCTTCGCATTTCCACGTCTTCATCCGTTTCCCGTTCATGTAGGCTGTCAGGGTGTAGGATACAATTTTTTCGTTCGGCTTGTAGTAGGTATCCGGCATGTAGAGTTCCAGTTTACCTGCCGCTTTGAGATCTTCCCTTCCAAGGGCGGTATCCCTCATCATGTATAAACGCGCAGCATATTTCCCCGGATTTTTTACTTCATAAATTTTTTCAAGGATCAGTTCTTCGCCGCTGTACACCCGAAAAGTATCGGTGCCGGTCACTGTATAGCGGATCAATGCGGTCAGTTGTGTTCCCGCTCTCAGATCGACGGAACCATTGCTCCGTTCGAGCCGAATATATTTTCCCGGAAGCTCACCTTTGATCATGATGCGATTGTCGGAATCGGTGTACATGACCCCTTTTTCCGGCCGGGTCAGACTCAGGTTGACCAAGGCCACTGTTTTCTGTGCTGTGGCAGGTTTACAGAAGGTGAACAGCAGGATCGTTAGTACGTATGGAAGACCTCGACGTAACATCATCTGAATTGTATAAGTCTGGCTTCGAGTTCAGCAAAGTCCAGTGGTTTCGCCAGAAAGTCCCAGGCGCCAAGTGCGCGCGCTTTTTGTTGGTATTCTCC
>JBIIHN010000014.1:0-11068 GCA_044235745.1 Bacteroidia bacterium | reverse complement strand
ATCGTTGCATTGTAAACAACAGGGTGTGAACGCCAGTTGGAAACAGCAGAAGTGTAACCACCGTACCAGGTGCTTGAACCTTCATCACCATCCCACTCAAATCCGCTTTCTCCACCAGGAGCAATAGAAACCGGAGCTTTCAAACCGAAGAGGAACTGAAGTTTTCCATCATAGTCCATGTCGATATCAAAACCGTCATCATTTACAAACATGTTGGTAAGGTATTTACAGTTTACTGTTCCACCCCACCACTCGATTCCATCGTCATCGTTAGAAACGATTTCAATGTGCTCAATAGTAGTTCCGGCACCAACTGCACCTAATGAAAGTCCGTTCAGCTCAGTGTTTGCAGCAACTGCACCACCGGCATGACGGATAGACACGTAACGGAGAATTCCGGAATTGTCGTTGTTATTAGGAGTAGAACCACCACCGAATACTGAACGTGGATCGTTGTTCAAACCTTCCATTACCCACTCACCGTTAACAGTAGTAGTTGTACCGAAAGTTCCGGCGATACGCGCTAACTGAGCGCTACCGAGGATCTGAATACCACCCCAGTCACCACGTGTTCCAACAGGATAAGTTCCGTTCATTGGGTCATTACCAGATGTGAAAACGATCGGACAAGTAGTTGTTCCTTCCGCTTCAATTTTGCCACCACGCATGATGATAATTGAGTTCTGAGGAACACCAACACCGGTGATGGCACCTTTTACAACAGTACCGGGAGCAATAGAAAGCTTTTTATTTGCTCCAACCCAAACTTTCAAATCGATGATATAAGTGGTATCACAGAACAGGAAAGTGTTCGTGTTCAGGTTACCATTCACATCGCAATAAGCGCTGAGGTTCTTTGTCGGACGGCTGGATACCTGTGGACATCCGCAGTCAGATCCAAGATTGTTTTGGGCGAAGCCCATTGTTCCGGCTGCAGCAACCATCCCGGCTGTAACAGCTAATTGTGCTAGAATTTTTTTCATTTGTTTATAGAGATATTGTTTGTTGAATTTTTCTCTTTATTGTGCCAAAAATAGAGTGACAACAACACCTGTCAATATCCTCTAACTTATTAAAACTTTATTTGTATTTGTCTTTAATCTTAACAGACTTTATGTTAAGATTAAAGACACATTAACTTAATAATGGAAAGGGGATTGGAAAAGAGCGAAATAAAACCACAACAGGCGCTCATCTGCCGATAAACGCCTGTTGTAGTTAATAAATAAAAACGATTAATCCTTTACGCAACGAACGCTTAAACCATATTGCTTGGATACATACTGACGGAAAACAGCGGATGATTTATAATCGAGATATCTATACCAGGCCTTGGAAGTATCGTTATTGCTGGTTGTTGAAGTCCACCAGAATCCGGTATATCGTACACCGGGATCACCAAACTGGCCATTATAAAGTCTGCAAGATCCGGCTAAGGCCGAAAATCCGCTGCTGTTCGTAGCCCAAACAGGGTCATTACGATACCAGTTGGTTATTCCTGTTTGTTTCAGCGCATCCCCTTCTGTAGAACCTCTCCATCCGGTCTTGTTCACTGCAGATGATTCCATACCAAGTGATGCTTCCAATTGTTTCCATTCATCATCCGTGGCAATATGCCATCCGGAAGGAGCCAGCCCCGCAGGATTTGAAACGGCTGCCCAGTTATAGAGCAATCCCATTTCTGTTGATGAAGCCCCCGGATGAACTGCATACCCATCCTGTGCTGAGTTCCAATCGTTATCATCTACAAGGTTCTGAATCGGTGTACCATCACGATACGTCTTCACATTGAGATTTTCTGCCATCCACCACTTACCGTTTATGTAAACGGTTTTATAAACGTTTCCATCAATATCAGTCATTGTACCGGTCTGAATTTCGGGATCTGCTTCCTTTTCATCTTCACATGCAATGAAGACAGCAGAAAAAAGGAACCACACCATGAACCCAAAACAACTGATCAATGGATTTAAGTTTCGTGTTTTCATGTGTCCTATCATTTAATTTCCGTTTTTAATATACCGTTGAATCTTCGATGAATTTTTATCTGTCAATCGTACCTGATAAATACCCGAAGAAAGCCAGGAAAGATCACGTTTTGCTATTGTAACATCTTCGCCAACCATCACTTCATCAGCGAAGACTATCTGACCAAGCATATTGAGAAATTCCAAACTGGCTAATCCTCTGAATTCAGAAACCAACTCAATCGTTACCTGGCCATCACCGGGGTTTGGATACATTAAAAAGTCCAACCCGCCCATTCTGCCGTTATTCAAATCAGGACAAACAGATGATATATTCAGGTCATTACAATAACCGGGATAACAACAAATACTTTGAATGTTGAAATTTGCTTCTGCATCATAGTTACAGGCCATGGAGTCCATACAGCCGAACTTGATAAGTGTTTTACAACTGTCCGGAATGTAACAAGAATACGAAGCACTGTACTCGAGATAATCCGGATCATTGCAACCACAAGCCTGCGGATACGTTAACAATGGACTCACCACTTCGCCTGTCAACAAAGTATCGTCACTGGCCACGTAGTTGACCACCACAGTACCTCCGTTCACATCAGGCTCCAGAACAGATAGATTTAATTTAAACGTAATTTCTCCGCTGGTAGTCAATTGAGCAACCAGTACTTTGTTGGAATCAGTTACTGATCCGATCACTCCGGAATTCTGCTGCAATGCACATCCTGTACACGAAAAAACAGCACCTATACTATCAGGTCCAAATATTGTTGTATCGTTCCCACTAAAATCAGTAAATCCCAAGGCTGAGAAACCATTGGCTAAGGGCGCAGTAGTTAAACCGTCCGCGGTTGTCAGTAAAACACCCATTGATGGATCGGTACCGGCCAATAATCCCCCGGGAATCTGTGCCGTTCCTCCCAGATTATTTGTACCGGCAATTATATCGCCATCGGGATCCAATGTTTTCAGAATACCTTTTTTCGTATCCGTAGCATAACCCAATGTAATCCAACTATCGAGCGCAAGGATCGGATTATCTTCAAACCATGATGTTTTCAGCTTATACCCAAAATTAGCAGAAGGACGATCATTGTTATTGTAAAAGTTAGTTGTACTGGTAAACACCAAAGGATGATACTGATCCCCATAAATCCTTGTAATCCGGGAACCCGGTTCAAGTTCCACATAAACTCTCCAGGTTATTGAACCTGTGTCCAGAGAACGTCCACCGGTATTGTCGGTCAGGTCATCGTTGCCGGCCACATAATATTTCTCCAACACTACATTCTTAATCTGTCCATGAGATGGCACAACGATACCGAACAAAAACAACATGAAAGCGGTGAAGGCCATGAGGAGGCAAGAACCCCTCTTTTGGTTTAATTTATTCTGCTTCATATCAGAGTCTATAGGTTAATCCGAGATTTACACTGGTACCCCAGCGATAACTGTCGAAATCGAGTTGTTGATTATTAGTTACGTCATATTCGCGTTTCACCGGTTGATTCAGAATATCACGTATCGTCAGACTGGTCACAAAGTGCTTTCCAATATTTTTTGTGAACTTCACATCTATGATATGCCTTGGCATCTCATAGATATCCGGAAGGTTCTCCGTTGCAGAAATAACCAGTCGTTTTCCCTGAACGTTATAGGAGAGTGTTGCGGCTCCTTTGAGCTTTTCGAAGGTGTAGTTGAAAATGGTATTCACTACAAATGGTGCCTGACCATACATCGTTCGCTTGAGTGTATCATAAGGAACCAACTGAACAATATCATCAACAACTCTTCTTGCCTTAAGAATCACCTCTGTTTCAGAATCCATCACTGAAACGTTAGCACGTATTTCAAAACTCTTCGTAACCTTATAAACACCTTCCAGCTCTATACCTGCCACATAACTTTCCTCAACATTTGTCCATGTGTTTGTTTCGTTAAAATTAAGAAGCTCGATATGATTCTTGAATTTTTTTCCAAACGCACTTACAGAGAAACTATTCCCACCCTTTGTAAATGTTTCCCAACGCAGATCGAAATTATCCACATCGGCCGGTTTAAGATTTGAATTTCCGATTACAAAGGTGCGGAGCTCGAAATCAAGCACGTTGTTTTCTGTGATCTCTCTGATGCTCGGATAAGCGGTAGTCCGGCTATAATTCGCACGTATGTTCCTTGAGCGCTTTTCATCATCCAGATACTTGTAGACGATATTCAAACTTGGAAGAATTTTGGTCACATCAATATCTCCCGGATTCGCAATGAAATCATCCCCTTCAGCACGTCGTCTTATATCATCCGGGGCATAGCCTTTCTCATAGTACTCACGGATATCTCCAAAAATCCGGGCATGCTCTACTCTGACACCACCCGAAACTCTCCATTTAAAAGACAAGCTATAATCGAACATGGCAAAGTATGCAAGTATTTCACTGTTTCCGATGGTTCTATTGCCGGGAAAATCATTGTTGATATATAACAGTTTTGAGCGGCGCTTGGGAAGTCCCTGGAAGTTGTATGATTCTACTGCGAAACTGGATGCTTGTAAGAATGCTTCAAGGTCATTATCAGGAATTGCATACGAACCAGTCAGAATATTTCCGATGCTGTCTGTCCCACCGAGGATATATTGGTACTGATCAAAAGTACGATCGAGATACGAGTATGCACCGCCCAATTTTACTTTGCGGCTCTTGCCGGGCACTTCCTTAATCGGGAATTCCAGTGATAACCTTACATCCGATAAATCTTCATTCAGGTAACGGAAGTCGCGCGTGTTTGGAAGATTCCCCAAACCACTTGCCAGTTGTCCATCAATGGAGAATGTGCTGAAGCTCCTGAAATCAGGGATATCACTCTTTCCGTCTGTAAATGAACCCTTCAGTTCAATCTTTGTTTTCAGAGATGGAATATAGTGATCGGATTCATATTGATACACTAACTGACGGCGCTCCTCGTAAAACTGATCATACGAAGTATAGATTGCATCCGGCTGGTCTTCAAAGATACCGGTACCGACTATGTTCCTTACGCTATTTGAGCCATTCAGATTTGGCATGAACAACACACTAAAACTATGATTGGGATTGAGTTTAAACGCCAGTTTTGACAACGCACTCCAGCCATTATTCTCCCGTGCCAACTGCTGTTTTCCAAAAAACGTATTTGCTTCAATGGTGCCATCTGCGTTAACACGTGCACGATTTAACACAGCCGATTCATCAAACTGATTGGATGTACTATATCGTAAACCGAAAATATATCCTAACGTGCTCTTCTTACCAACGGCATGTTGATTTCCGACACCAAACGATTGACTAAAATTTAACGGAGCTTTTCTTTTACCCAGTAACCATGAATTAGCGAAGTTCTGATTCTGTTTTGACGCTCCATCATTGATTACTGAGAAGGCGTCCAGTGCTAGTGTACTTTCATAATTGGCAGTTGCAGCTGCAACCGCGGCGGCATCATTAATCAATGCAGGAGCAAGTAATCCGAGTTCTACCAACCCTAACTTAAAAAGATCCTGTGCAGCCGGACTATTCGGATCCCATGGCGCGGTAACGCCAAGATTTTTATAGAAGTCAGATAAGCCCAGCGCGACCATTTCCTGATAATCATTGGGGCGTGATACATAATCAAAAAACATTGAATGATCACGATCACGGAAACCATTATCATAACCCAGCCAGTCAGTATTGCTGCGTTCACCGGAAAGCACATTTTGGAATGTACTCTGCAAATTATATCCGAATTGAGTTTCCGCAGCAACAGTTAACTCTTCAGGATAGTCTTTGGTCTCGATAGAGATATAAGCTCCCGCCCAGTTACCGGGTAAATCCGGAGAAGCCGTTTTAGTAATAATGATATTGTCAACGAGGTTAGCCGGTAAAAAGTCCAGACGGATATTGTTTGTAAACGGATCCAGCGTCGGAATTGCAGCACCATTGATGTTCGTACGCAGATAACGGTCGCCGATACCACGAACGGTTATAAAACCTGCGGAAGTATTGGAAACTCCGGTCACCCGTGCAATAGCAGAGCTCACATTGTTATCCCCGGTTTTCCGCATAGTTTCAGAAGAAACATAATCGATCGTTGTCGCCGATTTCTTCTTCATATCTTCCATGTAATAATTGGCCGCCTTTATCGCCTTCGCACTTACCTCCACCTCTTTCACTTCCACACTTGCCGACTGAAGTTTGTAGTTGCGGATAATTACCTCATTTCCCTGTGGGTTCACTGTATCTTCAATGGTTTTAAAACCAACATACGTAATGATCAACACTACGGGAGTACTTTCCGCAATTTTCAATGAATACAAACCATCGAAATCTGTCAGTGCACCATTGGATACCTTTCCTTTCTGTACAATGGTAACACCAATCAGCGATTCACCGAGATTATCCGTCACCTTACCTCTGATGGTCCCCTGACCAACAGCCTGTAGCGTGAAAAGAACACAAACTCCTATCGTAAATAAACGTAACATACACTTAGCACTGCTATCCTATTTAAATACTAGAATTATTTATCGATATTAATACTTCACTACTCTCCTTGAAGCTGTAGCGCCATCCGCATTCAGTTCAATGATGTAAGTACCCTGAGCCAGATGACTTATATCCACTTTCTCCGTCTGATCTGCAGTAAGTCTTCCGAGTGAGCGGTTTTCAATTCTCTTACCATCAACTGTATAAATGCTGTAAGAGTAGTTTGCAGGACGACGTGAAGCGAACACAACCATATTTAAAAAGTCGGTGGTAGGATTGCGATAAATGCTGAAGTCAAGTGGTTTTTCAGATGAAACTTCATTCAGGCCAACACCACTCGATTGAAACAACAAAGTTGAATCCTGAATTTCACCGCAGGCAGCATTACGGGCTACAAACTTTTCCACGAGGCCGGGCGTAGGCGTACCAATCTGAAGATTCAATTCAAATGTAAGTATACCATCAGTAGTGATTTGGGCAATCAGCACTTTATTGCTGGTAGAATCAGGACCTACAGCTCCGCCAAGCGCAGACCAGGCACCGTTGTTGGTAACAAAAGAAGGACCGTTGGTACCATCATTCTGATTATCGAACATTCCCAGCAAGTTGGTCGGAGAAGTCAAACCGATTTCTGTCACCGCCAATGGAGTCCGACCGGCCACCTGAATCAACCCATCCTGTTGCGTCAATGGAATTCCTGTAAATGAATTGGCATTCTGAAGAACCTGCGGAGTATAAGAATTAACTGCTGTACCTACTCCATTATCATCGTCTTTGGGAATACCAAACCAACCATTGCAACCTGCACCAACTGATAACCACGAATCAAGCATAACCGTATTATTATCCACGCTGCTGAAATTGTACGTTGGATGAACAGAACCACGATCTTCATTATTAAAGAAAAGCGTTGTAGTTTCAATTTTTAAATCATGAGAAGGACACTGTCCGGCAACACCCGGTTCTCCGTAACATGCCTGCAAGGTGTAACCCGGCAACATATCAACGAAGATGCGATAGGTGACGGAACCAACCGGAAGAATACCACCATCCAGGTTAGCAAGCGTATCGTTTGCTTCAGATAAGTAATATTTCTCAACAATAACGCCTTCAAGGCCCTGTGACATCGCACAGTGTGTTGACAGTGATACTGCAAATAATAGTAGAAGCTTTTTCATATTATAATGTGTTGATGGTTGTAGAGTTGTGCGGTTGTTTTATGGAAAGGCCAAAATTGAACACAAGTGGTTACTTCACCTGTTACAGTAAATTAACATTAAGTTAAATTTTGAAACCGGTGAAACTAATTGACCGAAACAGGTGCCTGGAGGTATAGATTACCGCTACAAGACCTTGCCCCTTTATCATCAGTAGCTTTCACATAAAAGGTATGCGATAAGGAGTCCAGAGTATATTCAAAAACAAAAGGTCCGGAGGATTTTAATTCTACGGGCTTTCCATCCACGTATAACTCCGCAGTTTTCACTTTTCCATCTTTATCCTTCACATCCGCTTTTATTTTAATAACTTGTCCTGGCTGTACCTTTAAAGGATCAGATAAAAAAGAAACTGCAACAACCGGTGGCATATTCTTTTCTTCACTTGAATAGATCAGTGAAGGCAACAGATTCTCATCCTTACCCGGATTTCTGGCAACATACTTCTCTGAACCGCCCTCCGGCGTAGCAATCTGAATGTTCAATTCAAAATTGAAGATACCATCAGTGGTCAGTTGAGCAATCAGCACCTGATTATCCGGCTGGGGACCTACTGAACCACCGAAACTGGCCCATGCACCGTTGGTTGTTCTTATAAGTCCGGTTACAGAATCGTTCCAGGCATATTCAAATAAGTGCAAATCATTATCAAACTGATAGAACTGTGTAGCCGGCTGATAACGCAGGAAACGCATTCCATCCTGAACTGACAAAGGAATACCGGCCGCAGGATCTGCATTCCTTAAAATTCCCAACTCATTTTTCAAAACCAGATTTCCTGCAGTATCATCTGCAGTTTTCATCACTCCCTGATAATCCAGTGAGGCAGCACCCATGCTCACCCAGCTATCGAGGAGACCGGTTCCTTTGGTCAGATTAGCAGGATGAATATCATTCGCTGAGCGGCCGTCGCTGTTTTTGCAATTATAAAAACGGGTGGATGTTTGAATTTTCATTTCATGGTTTTCCACTCCATAAACTGCCTGAATCCTGTAAACCGGTTTCAGATCCGCATATATACGATACGTCACAGAGCCGGGAGCGAGATAAGCATTTGAATCTGCGTGCACGGTATCTGCAGCTGAAGAAATGTAATACTTCTCTACGATTATCCCTTCCAAACCTCCCGTCTGAGCCATCAGAAAATTGCAGCCGGCCTGTACGAAACCGGCTGCAATTAAGAATAACTTTTTCATTGTCCCCCTTCTATATTTCTACTATTCAACAATCAACTTTTTCACAGATGCGGATTCTCCATCCACCACACGAACCATGTAAACACCCGAAGAGAGCACATCCATGCCGTCATTGCTGGTATTAACCACACCATTTTCAAGCACTAGCACACGTGAAGCAATCATACGTCCCGCCATATCCAATACTTCGAGTACAACTTCTCCGTCTGTATTATTCTCAGAATAATAAATGAGGTTGAAATTACCATTACCCGGGTTTGGATAAATCGTTAAAACATCTTCCTGCATGAATGCACCATTTGATTCACGGCAGTTTACAACAACTGAAGCGCTGGTAGTTGAAGTTTTTGAGCATCCAAACGAGTTGGTGGTACGAACTTTATATGTACCTGCTGTTTTGGCTGTGTACTTATTGGCAGTTGCGCCGGAAATTGCAGCAGAGTTTCTCAACCACTGGTAGGTGAGGCCTGCAGTAATGTTTGCCTGTAGCACTACGCTGTCACCATTACAAAAAGTTGTAGGGCCCTGAGCAGTTACCGTAGCAGTAGGTAACGGATTTACGGTAATCGCCACACCTGTAGAGGTTTTAGTACATCCATTGGCATTGGTTACGCGCACCGTATAGTTCCTACTGCTTGTAGCATTCGGCACATAGGTTGCAGCTGTAGCTCCGGTTACAAGAGTACCACTTCTGAACCATTGATAAAGTAAACCAGCTCCTGTATTTGCAGATAAAGTACAGGCATTGGCACCTGAACAATAGGTAGTAGGGCCGGTCGCAGTGATTGTAGCAGTAGGATTCGGGTTAACAGTAATCGCTGTGGTGGTTGATGTTTTTGAACATCCAACGCTATTGGTAACCGTCACTTTGTAGTTATTGGAAGTAGTAGCATTAGGCGTATAAGAAGTCCCTGTGGCACCTGCAACAGCAGTTGTACCTTTAAACCACTGATAAGTATTTCCGGCAACAAGCGCTGTGCTTAATGTACAGGAATTTGCTCCCTGACAATAAGTGGTAGAACCGGTTGCTGTTACTGTCGGAACAGCCGGTGCATTCAGCACATTTGCCGTAATAGCATTGGATGTAGCAGGATTGTTTAAAGCTCCGGAAATGCTGGAGGTCATAATGCAGGTAATGACATCACTGTTATTCAGATTGGAGTTGGTCCAGGTAGGACTGTTGGTACCAACATTTGAACCATTTCTCTTCCATTGGTAACTTGGAGTAGTACCCCCATTTACGGGAGTAGCTGTGAACGTTACACTTGTACCCGCACAGATCGGGAATGTTCTGTTGGCAGCAATAGAAACCTGTGCTGTAGGATTAGAGGGAGCAGGAAAAATTAAACCCGGGAAGATAATTTCGTTACCTACAGGATTTTTTGCAACGTAATTCTGAGATACGCCGGGAGTTGGTGTACCAATCTGAATATTTAATTCAAAAGAGAAAACTCCATTGGTGGTAAACTGTCCGATAAGAATTTTGTTAGCAGGAGTAGGACCTGTTGAACCACCCAATACTGCCCAAGAGGCATTGGTAGTAGAAATCAGGTTACCGGTATTGCTGACATTATCCAGAATAGCCAATTGGTTCGGAGTAAATCCAAGAAGTGTAACCGAAGGTGTAGTACCTGCCCATAATCCATCCTGAGTGGTGAGTGGAACACCTGCTGTAGGATCTGCATTCTGGAGAATCCCGTCAGCATTTATAACTGTTGCCCCACCTGATGCCACGTTATCTTCAGACTTCAGAATACCAAAATTTCCGGCACAAGCTGCACCTCCTGACAACCAGGTGTCAAGCATGGTAGTATTGAAACGGGCATTATTTTTACTGTAGGTCGGTGCGGTTGAACCAAAATCTTCATTGTTGAAGAAAGATGTCGTAGTTTGGAAACGAAGCTCATGCCCTGCTACACCATAAGCCGCCTGAAAGGTATATCCGGGGAGGAGGTCAACAAAGATGCGGTAAGTAACAGAGCCGGCAGGTAATACACCAGTACTTCCTGCTGCGTCTGCAGCATTACTTACATAGTATTTTTCAACGATGATGCCTTCAAGCCCATTCTGTGCTCTGGAGCTGATGAATGATGCGACGAAGAAGATTAAGAGTAGAATTCGTTTCATATTTGGAGTTGTTTTAATCCCGGTTAACGCGGACTAATCGCGTCCTGCAAAAG
>JBIIHN010000144.1:0-5110 GCA_044235745.1 Bacteroidia bacterium | reverse complement strand
TCCTCACTGATTATCCAAAGCATATCAAAGCGTTTTACATGAAACAAAACGACGACGGCAAAACCGTACGTGCGATGGATGTATTGTTCCCGTGGATCGGAGAGATCATCGGCGGATCACAACGTGAAGACAACTACGACAAACTTTATGCACGCGTGAAGGAGATGGGTATTCACGAAGAGAGTCTCTGGTGGTACCTCGAAACGAGAAAATTCGGAACATGTCCGCACGCAGGCTTTGGACTCGGCTTCGAACGTCTCGTCCTCTTCGTTACCGGTATGAACAACATCCGCGACGTGATTCCTTTCCCACGTACGCCGAAGAATGCGGAGTTTTAGTGCTTGTACGTCATAGGGTGTGAGCAAATTCAGCTTGAAACTTTAATGTTTAATCCCATTCTTAATGGATTTTACCCAAATTTCACATCATCCAAACCCACATTCGTTATTTTCGTAGCATCGTATGCAAAAGTTAGGATTACATCAGAAATTACTCCAGAAGTTATCACCGCAACAGATTCAGCTCATGAAACTGTTGCAGGTGCCAACAGCTGCTTTGGAACAACGAATCAAGGAAGAGCTGGAAGCCAATCCGGCATTGGAAGAAGGGAGTCCTGACGATATTGCAGAAGAGGAGCTTCCACAAAATGAAAGCGACGAGACGGACGATTTTTCAGGTGACGAAGAAGAAACAGAACGGGAAGAACGCATAGAGACGGCCGACGAAGCTGAAGCCGGCGCCCTCGAAGAAGCCATCCGCAATGAAGACGTAGATGTAGCGGATTATATCGATGACGACGATGTGCCTTATTACAAACTCAACGCGAACAATTCCAGTGCCGATGATGAGCGTCCGGAAACACCCATCACCGTAAGTGTCTCGTATCAGGACACCATGCTGGCCTCATTGGGCATGTTACCACTCGACGACCATCACTACCAGTTGGCCGAACACCTCATTGGCAGCCTGGATGATGACGGTTACCTCCGCCGCGATCTGGACTCGATTGTAGACGATCTGGCTTTTACCCGTAACATTCAAACGAACGAAAAGGAACTGGAAGAAACCCTCAAGGTTATCCAAACCCTCGATCCTCCGGGAATCGCTGCAAGGGACTTGCGTGAATGTCTGATGTTACAACTCGAGCGCAAACACCTCGATCAGCCGCCACATGATGCCGCCTACCAGATCCTCAACAAATACTTCGAAGAGTTTTCGAAAAAGCACTACGAAAAAATACAGCGGGGATTATCACTCAACGACGAAGAGCTGAAAGAAGCGATCAATGAAATACTGGTTCTGAATCCCAGGCCGGGCGGAGGATCTGCTGAAGATACGCGCACCAGTCAGCAGATCATTCCCGATTTTATCCTTAGTGTTGTAGATAACAATCTTGAGCTTACGCTGAACTCCCGTAACGATCCGGATCTGCGCATCAGCCGTTCTTTTCAGGAGATGCTCAACACCTACGCGAAAGACAAAAAGAAAGACAGCAAGGAAGCGGTAACATTTATTAAATCCAAGATCGATGCCGCGAAATGGTTCATTGATGCCATTCGCCAGCGTCAGCATACACTGCTGGGTACAATGACCGCCATCATGAACTTCCAGAAGGATTATTTTCTGCAAGGGGATGAGCGGGAGTTAAAGCCGATGATTTTAAAGGATATCGCTGATATGGTCGGACTCGACATCTCCACAGTTTCGAGGGTGGCAAATTCCAAATATGTTGAAACACCATACGGCACATTTTTATTAAAATATTTCTTCAGCGAAGGTCTGCAAACAGATAGTGGCGAAGAAGCATCGAGCAGAGAGATCAAAAAGATTCTGGAAGACAACATCAGCAAGGAAGATAAAAAACATCCTTTGCCCGACGAAAAACTTGCTGAGATCCTCAATAAAGCCGGGTATAACATCGCCCGTCGCACAGTAGCCAAGTACAGGGAACAGATGAACATTCCGGTTGCAAGGTTACGGAAAGAGGTGTAGGGTTGATCGATAATAAAATCATAAGAGATCATAATCCATCCGTCCAATCAGTGGCCGAATGGACAATTTCTCATCGTTGATTTTCGTTTACATTTGCAACATCATGCGCAGCGCTACCCAATTCGTTTCTGTATTATTTCACCCGCTGTTGATGCCGCTCTATGCCTTCTGGTTGTTGCTAAATAGCGGTGGTTATCTGAGTTATGCTGTACCGGAGAAGTTCCGCCAATATCTCTATCTGGTTATTTTCGTCAGTACCTTCTTAATGCCTTCACTGCTTACCTGGATTATGGTACAAAAGGGATGGATCAGAAACATGGAAATGGAAGATCGTACAGAACGACATCTTCCGTATCTGATCACACTCAGTTGTTATATCGCTGCCGCCTATCTTCTTTTCAAATTACCACTCCCACGTATGTTCAGTCTGACGATCATGGGAGCCGCTATTACGATACTCATTGCCTTCCTGATCAACCTTCGCTGGAAGATCAGCATCCATATGATTGGCATCGGTGGACTGATGGGATTATTTTATGGCTTCGGCAGATACTTTCACATGAAAACCGTGCTGGTCCTGGTGCTGATTGCCATCATCGCCGGCTTAGTTGCCTCGGCACGATTATTCAGAAAGAGTCATACTCCCGGACAGGTATATGGCGGATTTATGATTGGCTTCCTTGCGGAGATTGGTTTTATTGCTATCATTTCAGATTTGCTTTTAAGCAACTGATCAGTACTTCACAAACATCAATTTCACTTCAGTGTATTTATTATGGTTTAGCACACTCTGAAACATCAAATCTTTTATTGTTAAACTATCAATTCATTACCTGAAATCTTTCACAACTATTTGCTTGTTTTTCCTTCAATAACTCATAAAACCTATTTTCTTACCTTTGCACTCTATTTCCCGAATCATGTCACATCATCTTACCGAACAGGAACTTATTCGTCGTCAGAGCCTTGAGCAGCTCTATCAATTGGGTATCAATCCCTACCCCGCCGAACTCTATCCCGTCAATACTACTTCAGCCGCTATCCATGAGGGTTTTGATAAAAATCCGGAGGGCTTTAAGGAGGTGGTGCTGGCCGGAAGAATGATGTCGCGCAGGATCATGGGGAATGCATCCTTCGCTGAGTTGCAAGATGCCTCCGGACGTATTCAGGCTTATTTCCGCAGGGATGATCTTTGTCCCGGGGATGATAAAAATCTATACAATACCGTTTTCAAAAAGCTGCTCGATACCGGCGACATTGTGGGCGTGAAAGGATATGTTTTCCGCACACAAACCGGAGAGATTTCCATTCACGTTACTGAATTTACCTTGCTGACTAAGTCGCTACGCCCACTGCCGGTAGTGAAGGAAAAAGACGGACAAACCTTCGACGCTTTCTCTGATCCTGAGCAACGTTATCGTCAGCGCTATGTGGATCTGATTGTGAATCCCCAGGTGCGGGAAACATTTGTGAAGCGGACTCAACTCGTGAACAGCATTCGTCAGTATCTGGGAGGAAAAGGATATCTGGAGGTGGAGACACCGATCCTGCAACCTCTCTATGGTGGCGCTGCAGCACGTCCGTTCAAGACCCATCACAATACACTTGACATGACGCTTTATCTCCGTATCGCGAATGAATTGTATCTGAAACGTCTTATCGTGGGTGGATATGAAGGTGTGTTTGAGTTCGCCAAGGATTTCCGTAATGAAGGCATGTCAAGGTTCCATAATCCGGAGTTTACGCAAGTAGAGCTGTACGTCGCCTACAAAGATTACTACTGGATGATGGAACTGGTGGAAGAGATGGTCGAGAAAGTTGCACTCGATTTACATGGCACCACCGAAGTTAAAGTAGGCGAAAACACCATCAACTTCAAACGTCCGTGGAAGCGCTTTACTATGTATGAGGCGATTGAACATTTTACCGGCGTGGATATCTCCAATATGAGTGAAGAGGAGATGCGTGCAGCGGCTGTTAAGCTGAATGTAGAGGTAGACGATACCATGGGTCGCGGAAAACTCATCGACGAAATTTTTGGTGCGCATTGTGAGCATAAACTGATTCAACCTACGTTCATCACCGACTACCCTGTTGAGATGAGTCCGCTTGCGAAGAAACACCGCAGCAAGGAAGGACTCGTTGAACGTTTTGAAGCTATCTGTAACGGCAAGGAAATCTGTAATGCTTTCTCCGAGCTGAATGATCCGATTGATCAGCGTGCGCGCTTTGAAGAGCAGCTCGAACTTGGCAAACGGGGAGATGAAGAAGCGATGCAACTGGACGAAGACTTCCTGCGGGCGATTGAGTACGGTATGCCACCTACCGCGGGTCTGGGCATTGGTATCGATCGTTTATCGATGATCATGACCAACTCCCCCTCTATTCAAGACGTATTGTTTTTCCCGCAAATGCGTCCTGAGGTTGCGATCTCATCTATTGAGCAGGAAACTGCGCACCTCGATGGTGTTCCCTCGCCATGGGATGATGTGTTGCGGAAGATGGGTATTCAAACCAGGGAACAACTCAAAGCAGTTAACCCGAACAAACTCTTCAATGATCTTGGCGGGATGCGCAAAAAACTGAAACTGGAAGCTTCTATGCCAAGTCTGGATGAAGTGAAAAGCTGGGTTGGCGGGATGTAGATTGTAGATTGTAGATATTAATGGGAGGGGCTGGTCGTGACCTGCCCCTCCCACATTACAGTTATAGATTGTAGATATTAAAGGGAGGGGCAGGTCGTGACCTGCCCCTCCCACATTACAGTTATAGGTTGTAGACATTAATGGTAGGGACAGGTCGCGACCTGCCCCTACCACATTACAGTTATAGATTGTAGATATTAATGGGAGGGGCTGGTCGCGACCAGCCCCTCCCATATTACAGTTATAGGTTATAGATTGTAGTCCCGCTGTTCCAGCGGGAACAGGTTACAGATCATGATTTATGATGGAGAAAATCGGGAAGCTTCGTAATTATTCCCAAATCAGTCATTAATAGGCTTTGTGGATGTCAATTTCATCGCCAATCATCACTCGATTGTAATTATTAATTGACAGGATAAATGCTAATGGGAACTTCACTCCCAAGTTCTTACTTTTGTCACTTACCAATCACT
>JBIIHN010000106.1:0-5966 GCA_044235745.1 Bacteroidia bacterium | reverse complement strand
AAAAATGCAAGATTATCTCTGATACTGCTATTCATCTCTTACTCTGTCAGTTTTGCACAGCTCGATTCAACAACAGTAACCCCACAACTCAAAAGGCATATTACCACTCTGGCCTCCGATGAATTCGGTGGCAGGGAACCGGGCACAAAAGGTGAAGAACTTGCGCGTAACTATATTATCGGTGAGTTTAAAGCTATTGGTATTAAACCTGAGGGCACAAAGGGGTATCTCCAGCCCTTCACCTTTACAAAAAGTCTGAAAACAGGGCCTAAATCGAAACTGATTGTAAACGGAACCGCATTGACTGCCGGAGTCGGATTTTATCCTTTGGCATATTCTGCGAATGCAGGGGTAAAAGGAACTGCAGTACCAGTTGGATATGGAATCAACGCTCCACAGCTACAGTACAACGATTACATGGATAAACCGGATTTAAAAGGTAAGATATTTATCATCGATGCATCTACACCTGATAAAGGCGGCCCACATAGTAAGTACGGTGAATATGCGGATCTCCGCTCAAGAATTGATACGGCCATTGCCAGAGGAGCTGTAGCGGTTATTTTTACTACCAATGACAAGGAACTCAAGGAACCCACGCTGAATTCTAAAATTAAAGTTAGTCCTGCTGCTATTCCTGTAATTTATATGATCAGAGATAAAGGAATCATTTTAAATAACGACTTAGGCATTCAGGTTGATCTATATTCTGAAATTATCCGTGAAGAAGCAACCGGTCATAATGTGATTGGCTATCTCGACAACGGTGCTGAACACACGATCATCATCGGAGCCCATTACGATCACCTCGGTCATGGTGGTGATGAATCCTTGTATCGCGGTGAACCGGCAATTCATAATGGAGCAGATGATAATGCAAGTGGTGTTGCAGGCGTCATTGAGTTGGCCAGATATCTTAAATCCAAAGGTCCGAAAAACAACAATTATCTGTTCATGGCGTTCTCAGGAGAGGAGAAAGGTTTGTTAGGATCCGGCTTCTACGCAAAAAATCCGGTGATGGATTTGTCAAAGGTAAATTACATGCTCAACATGGATATGATTGGTCGCCTCAAACAGGATGATCCGGTTTTGATTATCAGCGGTGCCGGCACCTCTGACGCCTGGAAGATCACTATGAATTATATCAACATCAATGGACTCAAAACCAAAACAACTGAGTCGGGTGTTGGCCCTTCCGATCACACTTCGTTCTATCTGAAAAATATTCCTGTCCTCCATTTTTTCAGCGGCACACACAACGATTATCATAAACCATCCGATGATGAGGGGTTGATTAATTATTCCGGTGAATTGAGCATTCTGAATTATATGGTGCAGTTAATTCAACGTTTAGATGACAAAGGTAAATTAACATTTGTAAAAACAAAGGATTCAGATAACAGCGAAAGTCCCCGTTTCAAGGTTACACTGGGAGTGGTACCTGATTATGGTTTTGAAGGACAGGGAATGCGTATCGATGGAGTAAGCGATGGCAAGCCGGCGCAAAAGGCAGGATTGAAACAAGGAGATATTGTGAAACAGATCGGAGAGATACCTGTAACAGATATGATGAGTTATATGAAAGCACTCGGAAAGTTCAGTAAGGGCGACAAAGCAACGGTGGTGGTGTTACGCGGAAAAGAAGAAGTAAAGGCTGAAGTTGAGTTCTGATGTTGGATAACATCCCTAAAAATATCAATAACCGCAGGAGTCATTACCCGATTTCTGCGGTTATTTTTTGTTTTTTGCTATTGATCTTTACTTTTATTGTAACTCCGGCAAAAGCTCAGGAAATAGAGATTACCGGTAAAGCGATGGACAAGTATTCACCATCCTTATTCCTTGAACAGGTGATGGTCATTAATCTGCGTACTCAACAGGGATATTTTGGTAATCCCGACAATACCTTCTCTATACGTGCTGAGAAAAACGACACCATCATTGTAACAGCGTATGGATATCAGGCTCAGAAAATCTGTTTTCGGGATTCCTCCTTTCAGGAGAACTATAAAATAATAGTGGGCTTGACTAAAATAAGCGCTTCACTACAAGAGATAACGGTGATGGCACCCCGCGATCTTAATCGAATCGAAGAAGACATCAAAAAATTAGGGTACAATAAACGCGAGTATCGGCTTACCGGAGTGGCCGCCTGGCAAAGTCCGCTCACTGCTTTGTATGAGGAATTCAGTCGCAGAGAACGAAGCCGCAGAAAAGTAGCGGAACTCATGAACGATGATGAACGACGGGCGCTTTTACGTGAGGTCCTCGCCAATTACTCAAGATCCGGGTTAATTAAAATGCAGTATCATGAATATAATGCATTCATTGACTATCTGGGCCTAAACGATTTTCTTTTAAAGTCATTTACACAGTATGAACTGGCTGTTTTCATAAAAAACAAATACCTCAGCTACAGCAACGAATAAATTAGTCGTTACGCTTTTTCAACTCTGTATTCCCCAAAAACATCGCCAGTGCTTCCATTCCCGGCATCCGGTCGGCGACCAGCTTCAGAATAGCAGCGAACGGGATAAAGAGAATCATGCCGGAGGCACCCCATATTATACCACCGATCACAATTACAATCAGTGTAGCGAGCGTATTCAGCTCTAACCGCTGCCCAACAGCCCATGGGAAAATAATGTTTGCTTCCAGATACTGAACGAATGTAAATAACCCGATTACGCCCAACGGATACCAGATTACTCCGTATGTAATCCAGGCATAGGTGATGGGCAAAACAGATGCAACAATAATCCCTACGTATGGAATAAACGTCATGATCGCCGTGAGATAACCAAAAAGGAATGCATACGGAACACCAAGAAACCAAAGACCAATAGAGTTTAATGTACCTACGATCGCATAGACAACTGCCATCCCTCTTATAAAACGAAAATACGTTCTGACTGAAAGCCGTATCACCTCTATTATCTTTCCTTCCTCATTTCCCGGCATCAACAAGAGCAGCATCATGACCAGCCGCTTTCGATAAAATAAAATCAGAAATGTATAAACAGGAATCAGCGCGATAATTGCAAGATTTACAATCAATGATTGTAAGGTAGTCCCGACAATGCTTACTGAAGAACCTATGGAGCCGCTTAATGAATCCTGCAGCCATTTCAAAATCTGTTCATTACTGATACCAAAACGATCATGTAACCAGGCCTGAATACTGATAAATAAACTGGTTAGCTGAGTATAGATCATAGGCCATTCCGCAATGATATGTTGTAACTGAACTCCGAAAACAAGTAACAACAAACTGATCAGTATCAGAATTGAGATTAAACCTACAACGATGGCCGACTGTCGGTTCAGCCCCTTACCTTCCAGAAAGTGACAAAAAGGATACAGTACAATGCTGAGAAAAAATGCATATCCCAACGGAACGAATAAAGAATCTGCAATAGTTAATAGGGCGCCGGTTATAAACACACTGCCCACCAGAAAAAAATACTTCCCAACCAAACTTTCTTGCAACCTGTTATTTTCATGTGAATGCATACAACCAAATTTTGATCAAATATACCATCTCTCTGCAATTCTACTATCATTCATGATCAATCTCAGGCCATTATATAAATAAAGCGGGCTTCCGTATATCCGAAAGCCCGCTTTTAAATGCGTCAACCCTGAATTACTTTTCCAGAATCAGTCGTAATACCTTTTTGGAACCATCCTCCATTTCTACACTGATGAAATAAAGTCCGGCACTAGCCTGTTGAAGATGTATAGGATAAACAGTTCCTGAAGCACGTTCCCTGAGGATTGTCTGTCCGAGAAGATCACTAACTGTAACCATATACGAACCCGGGTCAGTACCGAAGATTAAACTGCTGAATTCTTTCGCCGGATTAGGCGCAAGTTTTACATCTGCAATGTCCTCCAGTCCCTCTCTGCAAGTAACTACCACCTGCATCGACTTGTCCGTTGTAGTAAGACAGGCGTTTGAGGCTTTTACCTTAATAAAACCTGTTGTTGATCTCCAGTTTACAACGACTGAACCGGTTCCCTGACCACTGACAATCGTAGCTCCGGAAGGTGCAGTCCAGGTATACGTTACACCCGGTTGTGTGGATACGGAATAATTAATACCAGACTGATTTGCACAAACGGCATTAGGTCCATTGATAACCGTTGGTTTTGCGGGAACTGTAGTCAGGTTTAACAGGCAACGTGAAGGACTGCTTCCACAGGCATTGTTTGCCGTTACACATATGCTGCCTCCTGTGATAGGAGTGGCAGGCCATTGCACCTGAATTGATGTTGTGCCCTGTCCGCTGAGAATGGTAACACCGGAAGGTACCGTCCAGGTGTATGACGTTGCTCCTGTTGTAGAGGCGGGAATAGAATAAGTGGTTACTGCAGTGCATAAACCGGTTGTTGCACCGGTAATAGCAGCAGGTCTGATGGGAGTTACCCGTAATGTGGCGATTTTTCCATTCGAGGTACCGCAGTTATTGGTTGCCCTTACTTCAATAGAACCACCTGTAAATCCTGCTTGAAACGCCACAGAAATTGCCGTTGTTCCCTGGCCGGAGGTGATCACCGCATTGGCGGGAACTAACCAATTGTACGATGTTGCATTCACAACTGCCGGGCAGCTATAATTTCTCGTTGTTCCCGGGCAAACACCATTTTTTGTACCGGTAATAGATGCCGGCGTAGCCGGTGCAGTAGTACCATTCGTTGTTATTACACCAAATGTACTCATCGAACATCCATTGTTGTCTGTTATCGTAACCGTGTAGGTTCCGGGTGCAAGTCCGGAAATATTCGGTGTTGCAGCTCCATTACTCCAAAGAATAGTGTAAGGAGCAGTGCCACCAAGAACCGTGGTATAGGCGAGTCCATCATTTGCTCCGCAAGTCGCTTCCTGAGTAGCTACAAAAGCTTCGAGTTGCTGAGGCTGCGTAATCGTTACAGATTGCACTGCTGAACAACCTGATTGATCCGTGACTGTGCAGGTGTATACTCCCGCACTGAGTCCGGAAATAGAAGCAGTTGAAGCGCCGGTTGACCAGCTGTAGTTAGCCGCACCTCCGATTGTGATAGAAGCTGTACCGTTTGCTAATCCAAAACAGGAAACATTTGTTGAGCTGGAATTGACGGCCAGTGCCCCTACATTAACAGTAGTGGAAGCAGCTGCAGTACAACCGTTATTATCAGTAACGGTGACAGTGTAGGCAGTGGTAGCGGATGGTGTTGCAATCGGATTGGCTATCGTTGCATTATTAAGACCGGTTGAAGGATTCCAGCTATAACTGCTGATGCTGTTGCCGGGTAATACAATCGACCATTTCCAAAGTGTTCCGATGTCTTGTCCAGCTACATCAGTGATGCGAAGACCCCAGACACCATTGGCTGATCCGGTAAGATTGCTGAAAGGCTGTGATGGTGCATAGGTCCCGGTAAAAGGTGCTGTTCCGTTTGCGATTCCTGTACCTCCGGTCTGAAATTTTGTGCGGATGAAATTATCGCCTGAACCTCCAACTCCACTGGCGAGTGTAATCACTGAACCGCCGGGAGAAATCAATTCAATTTTCAGGTCACCATTGTAGGTATGGGTTAATGAATCGATCGTTACTGAAACAATTGCATTCGCTGTAGAACTGCCACTGACGGTGATGTTTGAAGTAACGCCCGGATTGGGAGAATCAGGAATTGGAAGCGGAGTACTGTTTGTCCCGATATTTCCTCCCTGACCGGGTACAGAGGCATTCGCCTGCAACTGAGCTGAACCCCCATTACAGATTGTTACACCACCGATTGCGGTAACTGAGGGCGCGGCACCAACATTTACAATCACCGATGCTGTTCCACTACATCCATTGGCGGCAGTTACCACGCAAACATAATTACCATTATTCGCAATAGAGGCATTCGGAATTACAGGATTCTGAAGTGTGGAGTTGAATCCGCCCGGACCTGTCCATGAGTAAGTCGCACCACCACTC
>JBIIHN010000287.1:0-3404 GCA_044235745.1 Bacteroidia bacterium | reverse complement strand
TTATCAGACGGCCTTAAGCGCGGAGATGCAAAGCTGGCTGTTCTGGTTGTTCTTTATAGCGTTCGCGATTAAGATTCCTGTTTTCCCGCTTCATACATGGCAGCCGGATACCTATACAGATGCGCCTGCCCAGGGTTCTATGCTCTTGTCTGGTATCATGCTGAAAATGGGTATTTATGGAATCATCCGCTGGATGTTGCCTGTTTTACCGGATGGAATTGCCCAGTGGGGTGAAACAGCATTAATACTTTCTGCCATTAGCATCGTGTATGCCAGTTGTCTGGCCTTGGTGCAGAATGACTTTAAACGGTTGATTGCGTATTCTTCTATCGCACACGTTGGATTAATTACAGCCGGAGTTTTCTCTCTCAATCTCCAGGGGCTTCAAGGCAGTATGGTGCAGATGCTGGCTCATGGAGTCAATGTAATCGGCTTGTTCGCGGTGGCAGATATTATTCAGCGGCGATTAAAAACAAGAAACATGAGTGAATTGGGTGGATTGGCAAACAATTCTCCGCTGTTTACCATTCTCTTTATGATTATCCTGCTGGGTTCGGTTGCATTACCGATGACCAATGCGTTTGTTGGTGAACTGCTGTTGCTGAACGGAGTATATCAGTATAATGCGGTATTGGCTGCTATCTGTGGTCTTACAGTTATACTGGGGGCTGTGTATATGCTGCGGGCCTATCAGCGCGTGATGCTGGGAGAACCTCATCCGAGAAGTGTAGAATTTACAGGACTTTCTGCCAGCGAAAAAATTGTATTGATGTCCGTTACCGCCCTGATAATATTAGCAGGTGTATATCCCAAGCCTATCCTGCACGTGGCACAACCGGCGATTGAAGAAATTCTGATTAACGTAAAAGGTATTTACTGATATGAAGGCCCTCGTCATAATATCGCTGCTTGGAGTTGTCGCAATGATGGCGGATGTACTTCGTTTCAGAAAGCTATTGATGCCATTGGTGGTATTTGGTCTCGCCGGAGCATTGGGTACCCTCATTGCCGAATGGAATACGGATTATACCTATTTCAACGAGATGGCTTATTTTGATAATTATGCCATCGCATTTTCGTCGGCTTTGATCATTATCACTTTGTTGTGGTTGTTGATGGGGGCTGACTTTTTTACCAATGAAACCAGCCGTTCTGAGCATGCTGCCTTGACCTTATTCACGCTGGCAGGCGGGATTACCATGGTGAGTTTCAATAACCTTACCTTGTTCTTTATCGGACTGGAAATTCTCTCTATTAGTCTGTATGTACTTGCCGCATCAAATAAGAGAGACCTTCGTTCGAACGAAGCGGGATTAAAGTATCTTTTAATGGGTGCGTTTGCCACCGGATTCCTTTTGTTTGGTATCGCGTTGATTTATGGTGCCACCGGTTCCTTCAGTTTAGATGAGATTGCCGGTAAACTTTCCGAAGGGCTGGTAAACACGTTGTTTGTGAAAGTGGGGGTGCTGATGATTCTGGTGAGCATGTTGTTCAAAGTGTCTGCAGCTCCGTTCCATTTCTGGGCTCCTGATGTGTATGAAGGTGCGCCAACTCCGGTTACAGCGTTTATGGCTACCGTGGTTAAAACAGCGGCCTTTGCTGCGTTTTACAGGATGTTCTCTTCTTGCTTTTCAGTGCTGCATCAGGATTGGGCAGTTGTGGTTTCTATCATCTCAGCAATTACGATGTTGGCCGGTAATATTCTGGCGGTCTTCCAGAAAAGCCTGAAGCGTATGCTGGCGTATTCTTCGATTGCTCATGCCGGTTATATGCTCATGGCCATCGTTGCCCTCAATGAGGTTTCTCCCGGTGCCATCTTCCTTTATGCGGTGGCTTATAGTTTGGGTAGTCTTGGGGTTTTTGCAGTTTTACAGGGTATTTCTTCTCAGTCCGGAAATGAGTCGATAGACGCATTAAATGGATTGGGACGACGTCAGCCCGTCATCGGGGTGTTTCTTAGTATGATTGTTTTCTCGCTGGCAGGTATTCCTCCTATGGCCGGGTTCTTTGCGAAGTATTACCTGTTCTTTGGGGCATTTAAGGCCGGCTATTCCTGGCTGGTGCTGATGGCTATCTTGTCTTCATTAATAGGGGTTTTTTATTATTTCCGCGTCATTTACGCCCTTTTCAAGGAGGAACAGTCCGGTGAGGGCCAGTTCGAGATAAAAGGGGCGTATCTGATGATGTTGATTCTGGCAGGTTTAGGCAGCCTTTTAATTGGTTTGTATCCTGCCTGGGTACAATCCCTGCTTTCATAGAGAAAAAAACAGCGTATATTTCCGTAAATTTGTAATCTCAGTGTGTTTGTCTGAGTTTACTATCTGCCTAAAAGATGATTTGCACCGGTGTCCATTTAAAAGGAATAAGATTCCTCCTGCTTGTATTTTGTATTTCATCGCTTCCTGCTGTATTGCTTGCCGGAGGTAATAAATCAAATGTAAATCGCGACAATGCTCGCTTAGTCATCAACCTTTCCTTCAGCCTTTCTGATTACAATGGATTTAATGTGTCCTGTGCCGGCGCTGCAGATGGTACAATTGATCTTTCGCCATCTGATGGAGTCGCTCCGTATACTTTTATCTGGTCGAATGGTGAGACCACCGAGGATCTGACGGGATTAACCGCGGGTACCTATACAGTGACCGTAACGGATTTCCTTGGAGATGTTCAGACCGGCTCGGTGTCACTTAGCGAACCCGGTGCGATTACGATAAGTCTCAACAGTTCTTCGCCGGATAGTTGTGGTGGTGCCGGAGATGGTAGTATTGAAATTGCTACTGCAGGAGGTGTACCGGGATATTCCTGGCAATGGAATAACGGTGCAAGTGCAGAGCTGATCTCCAATCTGGAAACCGGTTCGTATACAGTAACCGTTAGTGACGGCAATGGGTGTACATCCTCGCAAGCATTTACCGTGAATCAGGTTGATGCCATGAGTCTGTTGCAGACCACTACAAATGTAAGTTGTAATGGAGGTACCAATGGCGCTATTGACATCACCGTCGTTTCCGGTAATCCGGGTTTCTCGTTCCTGTGGAATACCGGTGCGGTTACGGAAGATTTAACAGGACTCAGTGCGTCAACATATACCGTCACAGTAACGGATGCAGATAACTGTGTGATCTCATCCTCCTTTACTGTTAGTGAACCTTCTTTGTTAACCGTTGGGGTAGATATTGTGACAAATGTCCCATGTAATGGTCAGTCGGTGGGGGCAATTGGAATTACGGTAACCGGAGGCACAATAAGCTATTCCTATCTCTGGAGTAATGGTAGTGTACTGGAAGATATTTCCGGACTCGCTGCCGGTACCTACACAGTTACGGTGACGGATGCGAATAACTGCACGGCACAAACTTCCGCGACCATCACACAACCCACAGCTTTGGGATTATCCACTGCAG
>JBIIHN010000286.1:0-3409 GCA_044235745.1 Bacteroidia bacterium | reverse complement strand
CGGATGTGGGGAAGATCATTCAGCGTGCGCTTGCAGGAACCGATAAAAAATATACGCTCGAACTCGGTGGCAAGGCCGCCAACATCATTTTCGAGGATGCGGCGATTGATCAGGCCGTAGAAGGGATTGTAAACGGCATCTTCTTTAATCAGGGACACGTCTGCTGCGCAGGTTCCCGATTGTTTGTTCAGGAAGGTGTGGCAAAAGAAGTTCTGCGCAAACTCAAGGACCGCATCAATACACTCATCGTTGGCGATCCGCTTGATAAAAACACCGACATCGGCGCGATCAACTCAAAGGCCCAACTCAATAAAATCAAGAGCCTGGTGCAAGCCGGTATAAAGGAAGGTGGTGACTGCTGGCAGAGTGATTGTGCAGTTCCTTCCAAAGGATTCTGGTTCCGCCCTACCCTCTTCACCGGTGGAGCTCAATCGAGCCGTATTGTACAGGAAGAAATTTTTGGTCCGGTGCTGGCGATACAAACTTTCCGTACACTCGAAGAAGTGGTAGAGAAAGCGAACAACACCCCTTACGGTCTTAGCGGAGGTGTGTGGACCGATAAAGGCTCCAAGATCTTCAAGGTCACCGGTAAAATCAAGGCCGGGGTCCTCTGGGCGAATACCTATAACAAATTTGATCCCACCAGTCCGTTTGGTGGTTACAAAGAGAGCGGCGTAGGACGCGAAGGCGGCCTCCACGGACTCTCACCATACGTTCACCTTTCATAAGCAGCAATATGGCAACGACTACAGCAACCGGCAAAGCAAAGAAAGCCGGTCCACATACCCTCAATGGCAAAGCTAACGGCAGCGCCGTAACGAAGAATAGATTGGAAGTCCGCAAGACTTATAAAATCTACATCGACGGGAAATTCCCCCGCACAGAATCAGGTCGCGTGTATGCCCTGAAGAACGCAGCGGGAGAGGTAATTGCCAATATTTGCCGGGGATCAAGAAAAGATCTCCGCGACAGTGTGGTGAGCAACCGGAAAGCGCAGGAAGCCTGGGCAAAACGGAGTGCGTATAACCGCGGACAAATCCTCTACCGCATCGCCGAAACACTTGAAGGACGCAGGGCGCAGTTTGCAGATACGCTCACGAAGCAAGGCTATACGGCAACTGCAGCACAAAAAGAAATTGACGCCTCCATCGATTTACTCGTATATTATGCCGGCTGGAGTGATAAATACACGCAGGTATTCAGCAGTGTGAATCCGGTGGAGAGCTCTCACTTCAACTTCAGCTATCATGAGCCAATGGGCATCGTCACTATTATCGCTGAACAAAACAGCGGACTGCTCGGCATCGTAGCAAGTGCAATACCGGTGATCACCGGAGGAAACACCTGCACGGTGATGGTCTCTGAAAAATATCCGATGACGGCCATCGACTTCGCGGAAGTACTGCATGCCTCTGATGTTCCGGGCGGAGTGATAAACCTCATCACAGGATACCGAAAAGAATTTACCGGACATGCCAGTTCGCACATGGATGTGAACGCCATCGTGTACAACGACCTCAGTGCTGAAGATCGCAAACTGGTGCAGACCAATGCCGCCCTCAATGTAAAGCGGGTCATTGATTTCAGCAAAGAGCCCTTGCTCAATCCCTATCGTATTCTCGCGGCGCAGGAAGTAAAAACCACCTGGCACCCGATTGGATCGTAATCCGGCTCTATAGTTGCACACAAAAGAGTAGACGAATACATCCGCACGCAGCCGAAAGAACATCAGCAACGATTAAAGAATTACGTGCGCTGATACAAAAGACTGTACCGGAAGCTGCGGAAGGTTTTTCCTATGGAATGCCGGGCTACACATACAACGGAAAGCCATTGGTTTATTTCGCCTGTTTTTCGCAACATACAGGACTTTACGCCACGCCTACAGCACATGCAGTCTTTGCCGATGAATTCGCCCATTACAAGCAGGGAAGAAAAGTATGCGTGCAATTTATTCACAGAATACCTTCACGCCATCACAGTATTCAAAATGGAATCGAAGATGAGCTTGCCATCTGTATTACCGAGTACGGATTCACTGGCACGTTCCGGGTGCGGCATCATACCAAACACATTGCGTTGCTTATTGCAGATACCGGCGATGCTATCGAGTGCCCCGTTGGGATTACTTTCAGGAGTGAGATTTCCCTGCTCATCGCAATAGCGGAACAGCACCTGATTATTCTCCTTGATCTGTTGTAATGTAGCATCGTCGCAATAAAAACGACCTTCTCCATGCGCGATAGGAATTTTCGCAGTTTGTCCGACGCTGAATTTGGAGGTAATCACCGATTCATCCGTTTCACAACGCAATGTCACATTTTTACAAATGAACTGATGGTTGTTGTTATGCAGCAAGGCGCCGGGTAATAAATGCGACTCGGTAAGAATCTGAAAACCGTTGCAGATACCGAATACAAATCCACCTTTATCGGCAAACTCGCATACTTCCTGCATGATGGGTGAAAACCGAGCGATAGCACCTGAGCGCAGATAATCTCCGTAGGAGAAACCGCCCGGCAACAGAATAAAATCACAGTTTTTCAGCGTATGCTCTTTATGCCAGAGTTCAACTACTTCCTTCTTCATCACATTCCTGACCACATGTATGAGGTCCTGATCACAGTTAGAGCCGGGGAAGATGACAACGCCGAATTTCATGAGAGTTAGATTTTACCTGCAAAGGTACAGGTTAATAATTTATCCAGAATGCCGAACTTTCAACATCCAATCCATAGTACCTTCACAAAAAATTCGATGCAAATGAAAAAGACACTTCTTGCACTCCCCCTTGTACTCGTGATGTACCTTGCTGAGGCTCAAAGCGAAAGGGAATTTCAAATCAGAGCTGGTTTAGGATGGGCTGTTTATGGTACTGAATCAGAGTTCACCTTTAAGACCCCTGCCGGCGATTTCACCTCCACTGAAACCGATGGTGCGGCTACTGTACATTTGCCTCTGGAACTTCGCTATGCTTTTAACGAACATGTCAATGCCGGCCTTGATTTCAAATTCGGCTCCTATCTCTATGATCCGGATTCGTCGAATGGAAAGAGTAACCGTTTTGTAGTAGCCGGTATTGCCGGTGAATACGCCTTTATAGCGAGAGAAAAAATCCGGTGGTATGGTGGTATCGGATTCAATGGATCTAGTCTGGTGCTGGAAGAAACCGATGAACTGACAGATACCAAAACAGTGCTGACCTATAGCGGTGGTGGTTTCCGCTTAAATACCGGACTGATGGTCTTTTTGATCGGTGGATTCGGTTTGAACTTTAATCTCGGATATGATGCACATAACTTCAAGCTCCGGAATTATGAAGTGAATGGCAGCGAAATCGACCTTGATAAAATCGAAGCCACCTTACGCGTAGCCGGAGTCGATGGCACCATCGGCGCGTTTTTGAGAT
>JBIIHN010000285.1:0-3429 GCA_044235745.1 Bacteroidia bacterium | reverse complement strand
GAACCGATACAATAAAGGATGGAAATTGGAAGCGGATCCAACGCTGGTATTCGCCAATGGGGATTTTTCGATTCGACGCGTACTTAATGAACATAAGGAAGTAGACTCACCCTACAATACGTATAAGTATACAGGACTTCCACCGGGGCCTATTTGTATGCCCTCCATTGCTTCTATTGATGCTGTTCTCAACTATGCAAAACATGAATATATGTATTTCTGTGCCAGGGAGGATTTTTCAGGATATCATTCGTTTGCAAAAACCTATGAGCAGCACTTGTTGAATGCACGTCGGTTTCAGAAAGAAATGGATCGTCGTGGAATCAGATCCTGAAGAGAAATGTTTAAATGCATTACCGGTTTTCAGGTTTTTAGAAGTAGCTGAAATAGTATCTTTGCAGTATGAAATTAGGAATAATTCGGGAAGAGAAAACCCCTCATGATAAGCGCGTGCCTTTTACACCGGTTCAGTGTAAATATTTACTGGAAGAGTACCCTGGACTTCAGATCGCAGTGCAACCAAGTCCATATAGATGTTATTCTGACGATGAATATAGAAAGCATGGAATATTATTACAGGAAGATCTATCGGATTGTGATTTATTAATGGGTGTAAAAGAGGTGCCGTTGGAATTTCTGATTCCGGGAAAAAAATATCTCTTCTTTTCTCATACCATTAAAAAACAACAGCATAACAAAAAATTACTTCGGGCGATTTTAGATAAAAAAATTAATCTGGTGGATTATGAATGTTTGGTTGATGAAAAAGATCATCGGGTAATTGGATTTGGCAGATATGCCGGACTGGTCGGAGCCTATAACGGCATCATGGCCTACGGAATGAAATATGGTCTTTTTGAATTAAAGCCTGCGCACCTTTGTCATGATAAGAAAGAGATGTTCCGTGAACTGGAACGTATTTCATTGCCGAACCTGAAGATAGTTGTGACCGGTGGCGGGCGTGTAGCAAATGGCGCTTTGGAGGTATTAGGCGTTCTTGGACTTCGGAAAGTTACCGCGTATGAATTTCTGAATTATTCTTTTCGTGAGGCGGTTTATGTTCAGCTGCATTCGGAAGATTATTACCGATCAAAAGACGGATCACCATTCAGTAATCAGGAGTTTTATCATCATCCGGAAAAGTATGATTGCAATTTTGCCAGCAGTAATTCATTTGCCGGCCTTTGTGATCTTTTAATTCATTGTACGTTCTGGGATCCTCGTGCCGCTGTATTATTTAGCAAGGAGCAGATGCGTGACCCGAAATTCAGAATTTCAGTGATTGCGGACGTCACCTGTGATATCAACGGAAGCATTCCATCTACTTCACGTGCATCAACTATTGATGAAAAATTCTATGGTTATAACCCGAACTCCGAGCAGATAGAGGAGCCATTCGCACCAAGTACTATTACCGTAATGGCAATTGATAACCTGCCTTGTGAACTACCCCGCGATGCCTCCGAAGGATTCGGAAAACATCTCATGGAACGGGTTATTCCTTATCTAATTGGCGAAGATGATGGTTTAATAGCAAGGGCAACCATCGCGAAGGAGGGTGTTTTACAGCCGCGTTTTGAATACCTGTCAGAATGGGTGAATAGTTGACCCCGCAAATCAGGCTTTTACTGTTATTGCAGCTGCTTCTTTCAATTGGGTAATAGTGTCTTTTGGGTTTGTTGAACTAAAAACGGTATTTCCCGCCACCAGAATATCCGCACCTGACCGTATTAATTCTCCGGCATTATTCAGATCCACACCACCATCAATTTCAATTTTGGCTGAGGAGTTCTTCTGAAGAATCAGGTTTTTCAGGTCAGCAATCTTATTGTATGTGTTTTGAATAAATTTCTGTCCGCCAAATCCCGGGTTAACACTCATCAATACGACGACATCAATCTGAGCAATGACCTCTGATAAAAGTGAAACAGGAGTGTGAGGATTAATGGCCACGCCTGCCAGCACGCCGAGCTGACGCATACTTTGTATGGTTCGATGAAGATGGGGACAAGCTTCATAATGTACGGAAATGATGGCCGCTCCGGCATCCGCAAATGCAGCGAGATATTTATCCGGCTCCACAATCATCAGATGTACGTCCAATGGTTTCCGGGCATGCTTCTTAATCGGTTTCATTACCGGAAAGCCAAAAGAAATATTAGGTACGAAGACACCATCCATTACATCTACATGGAACCAGTCAGCGCGACTTTCGTTGATCATTTTGATATCTCGTTCGAGATTTCCGAAATCGGCACTTAATACGGATGGAGCAATGAGTACTGACATGTTTTCAGATGTATGAGCAAATTTCGGAAATAATCACGAACAGTAGCGTAATAAAGGCGAAATCCCCGCATGATTGCGAGGACTTCTTTCCTAAACCCAAAACCAAGAAATGTATTTTAACCTAAGTATGTTCTTAATATTTTACTGCGTGAAGTATGTTTCAGTCTTCGTATTGCCTTTTCTTTGATTTGTCGAACTCTCTCCCGGGTTAACTCAAACCGTTCACCGATTTCTTCCAGCGTTAGCGGAGATTCATTCAACCCGAAATACAGGCGAATCACATCAGCCTCTCGGGGCGTAAGGGTAAACAAGGCTCTTTCAATTTCCCTTCGTAAGGATTCTGTGATCAGGTTGTTTTCCGGGGATGGAGCCACCTCTTCACCCGGCATCATATCCATCAATGTTGCATCTTCTCCTTGAATCAATGGCGCATCCATGCTGACGTGCCTTCCGGATGAGCGCATGGTGTCTAATACGTCATCTATAGGAATGTTCAATACGAGGCTGAGTTCTTCGTTAGTGGGTTCCCTCTCAAATTCCTGTTCAAGCTGCGCAAAAGCACGATTTATTTTATTGATGAACCCGATTTTATTTAAAGGAAGGCGAACAATTCGTGCCTGTTCGGCCAATGCCTGAAGTATACTTTGACGAATCCACCAAACAGCATAGGAGATGAACTTAAAACCACGTGTCTCATCAAATCGCTGAGCAGCTTTGATCAGTCCCACGTTTCCTTCATTAATGAGGTCACCTAATGTAAGTCCCTGATTCTGGTACTGCTTTGCCACAGAAACGACAAAGCGGAGATTTGCTTTGGTCAACCGTTCCAAAGCCACGCGGTCACCTTCTTTAATGCGTCGCGCTAAATCAACCTCTTCTTCAGGTTTCAGCAATTCGACTTTGCCGATTTCCTGCAGATATTTGTCGAGGGAGGCTGTTTCACGGTTTGTAACCTGCTTGGTAATTTTTAATTGTCTCATGTTATAGTAAAGAGAATATGGCAGTCGAACGCCGGTGTTCTCTTGTTAGTTACGTGGCTTCCCTTTTTAGTGATCGGATATATGTAAGGTTAATGCAAACAATCTCAAATCACCTGAAAAGAATCTTAAAATTACGTTACCAAGAGCATTTACTTACATA
>JBIIHN010000013.1:0-11174 GCA_044235745.1 Bacteroidia bacterium | reverse complement strand
GCGGGGCGCGACCGCCCACTCCCATAACACAAGGTACGGAGACCGATTTACAACCGCTCCTCCCTTTACACCAAACTTAAATTTGAGCATATTCGTAGGTTAACTACCTTTGCGCTCTTGAAAACTGTTTAATTCCGACATGAAAATCTGTAATAATATCCTCGAGGCGATTGGCAACACACCGCTTGTTCGTTTAAATAAAATCGCTGCCGGCGTTCCGGCTACTGTATTGGCAAAGGTGGAGACCTTCAATCCGGGTAATTCCATCAAAGACCGGATGGCCCTTAAAATGATTGAGGACGCTGAAGCTGCCGGTAAATTAAAACCGGGCGGTACCATCATCGAAGGCACTTCAGGCAACACGGGAATGGGTCTGGCGATTGCCGCAATTGTGAAAGGATATAAATGCATTTTTACCACTACGGATAAACAATCGAAGGAAAAGGTTGATGCATTGAAGGCTTTTGGCGCTGAAGTCATCGTTTGCCCCACCAATGTGGAGCCGGAAGACCCCCGCTCCTATTACTCTGTTGCAGCACGGCTGTCGCGCGAAATCCCGAATTCGTTTTACCCGAATCAGTACGATAATCTCAGCAACCGTCAGGCACACTACGAGCAAACAGGTCCGGAAATCTGGGAACAAACAGAAGGTAAAATCACCCATCTTGTCGTTGGTGCGGGTACCGGAGGAACGGTGACCGGTACCGGTATGTACCTCAAGGAAAAAAATCCGAACATCAAAATCTGGGCGATTGACACCTATGGTTCGGCATTGAAGAAATATCACGAAACCGGTCAGATCGACATGAATGAGATCTACCCTTATGTGACGGAAGGAATCGGCGAAGATTTTATTCCGCAGAATTACAAGTTCGATGTAATTGATCACTTTGAAAAGGTGACGGATAAAGATGCCGCTGTTTATACCCGCGAGCTGTGTCGTCAGGAAGGGATTTGGGTTGGAAACTCAGCAGGGTCAGCGATAGCAGGATTGATACAACTGAAGGATCAGCTGAAGAAAGATGATGTGGTGGTGGTTATTTTCCACGATCATGGATCACGCTATATCGGCAAGATGTTCAATGATGAATGGATGCGTAAGATGGGCTACCTTGATAAGGCCGGCATGACCGCGCAGGATGTTGTCTCCCCCCGTTCAAACATCGAAATCACTACCATCGACAAGCATGAAACTATTGGTGATGCGCTCAAGCTGATGCTGGCGCATAACTTCAGTCAGTTGCCGGTAGTATCCGATGGTCGCATCGTTGGTTCGATTTTCGAAAACAAGGTAATGTCATTCCTCCTCGAATCTCCGGAAAAGAAAAACCACAAGGTGGAAGAAATTATGAGTGCCGCTTTGCCCTTTGTGGACATCACCACGCCGGTCGATACCTTATCCAAAATGGTGAGCGGTGAATATGAAGCCGTACTTGTAAAAGATTTTAAACGCGACCGGACCTATATCATCACCCGCAGCGATCTGGCAGAAGTAATGCTGAAATAAACTAACGGGTACGCCTTAACGCCAATAGTCCCACAACAGCATGATCTTTACTGATCAACTCGGACGCCCCGTTAACATCCCCCATCCTCCGCGAAGGATTATCTCACTGGTACCCTCTCAAACTGAACTCCTTTATGATCTTGGACTTGAAGAAGAGGTAATAGGGATTACAAAATTCTGCATTCATCCTGCACATTGGTTCCGCAACAAGCAACGCATAGGCGGCACCAAGGACTTTAAAACAGATCTGATCCTTTCCCTGAAGCCGGATCTGGTACTCGGAAACAAGGAAGAAAATACAGAAAACGGACTGGTTGCACTGATGCCGCATGTACCGGTCTGGATCAGCGATATCAGCACTTTATCCCAGGCGCTCGAAATGATAAGCAGCATCGGGAAAATCTGCAACAAAGAGGCCCGGGCAGAGCAGCTATGCCATGACATTGAAACCGGTTTCGACCGGCTTCCTGTCAACAATATCCGCAAGCGGGCGGCTTATTTCATCTGGAAAGATCCCTGGATGCTGGCAGGAACCGACACTTTTATTTCGGATATGCTGAATCGTTGCGGACTTCAGAACTACACCGCCAAAACACGATATCCCGAAGTCAGCCTCAGCGATTTAAAAAATGACCCACCCGATCTCATCCTGCTCTCATCCGAACCATACCCTTTTAAAGAGGAGGACGTTACCGCACTACAGGCCTTAACCGGCATCAGAGAAATAATACTAGCAGACGGAGAATATTTCAGCTGGTACGGTTCGCGACTGAAAAATGCACCTTCATACTTTAAAACACTACACCTGATCGGGCACAAAGGTCAGGGCCGATAAATACGTTAAATTTGCACAGTGAGCCATCGCCGACTGCTTTCCTTCGCACTCTTGTTTTCCCTCATCTGTAACGGGTTTGAGCAGGTTGTTGCTCAAAAGGTTGGTCTTGTCCTCAGCGGAGGTGGAGTACGTGGTCTCGCACATCTGGGTGTAATCAAAGCACTCGAAGAAGAAAAAATCCCCATCGACTATATTACAGGAACCTCTGCCGGGGCACTGGTTGGAAGCATGTATGCCATCGGGCTATCACCGCAGCAAATGCAAACAGTGATGACAAGACCCGAGTTCATCCAATGGGCTTCAGGTGAGTACGACGAAGAGAAAGACTATTATTTCATGGAACCTCCGATTGATGCGAGTTGGGTAACCATCAAGCTTTTCATCGACTCCATGCTAAAAATGCAACTGCCCAGCAATGTAGTGAATCCATCTGAAATTGATTTTGGATTAATGGAACGCATGGCAGGACCTGCGGCTGCCGCCGGATACAACTTCGACTCTTTGCTGGTACCATTCCGATGCGTCGCAGCAGACATCACCGACAAAAAGCCCATCATTTTCCGCAAAGGCGATGTAGCACAGGCTGTACGGGCCAGTATGGCCTTCCCTTTCTACTTTTCACCCATATACATCAACAATCACATTCTTTACGACGGTGGCATTTACAATAATTTCCCAACGGATGTTATGCTCAAGGACTTCAATCCGGATATCATTATTGGCGTGAGTGCTGCCGGCGTTCCTGAGTTCCCCAGCGAAGGTAATTTCCTGAGCCAGCTGAAGACGATGATTCAGCAAACCACCATTTACGATGTGCCACGTGAACAGGACTTCCTCATTGAGCCAAATATCAGCGATGTCGGCACATTCGAATTCAATGCTATTCAGACGGCCATCGACAGTGGTTATGCTTGTGCAAAACGGCTTATACCGCTGCTCCGGGAAGCCATTCAACGAAAAACAGACACCCTATACTTACAACAACGACGTCATTACCTGCAGCACTCCACCTTTCATGCTGCAGTAGACAGAATATTTGTGCATGGTGTCAACGAAGATCAGGCGGCTTATGTTCGTGCCGTACTCAATCCTTTCAACCAATGCCTGAGTCTGGAACAGCTTAAAAAAAACTGGTTCAAGCTGGTTGCCGATGATAACCAGACTTACCTCTTTCCCCGTTTGGTTTACAATCCGCAAAGCGGAGATTATGATCTGCACATGGATGTGCGAAGAAAACGCGGGCTGCAAGTTGATTTTGGCGGTATCATTTCATCACGACCGATCAACACCGGATTTGTAGCCGCACAGTACAATATCTGGGGACAACAGAGTTTAAGGTTCAATGGAAATTTCTACTTCGGTAAGTTATACAACTCGGCACAGTTGAAGCTGCGACTGGATGCACCGGGCAGATTCCCCTTTTCGATAGAACCCGGTGTCACCATCAATCAATATGACTATTTCAAAAGCAGCTCGTCTTTCTTCAGCGATCTGAAACCCTCTTTCATTGTTCAATACGACCGAAGCATCTATATGGATATTGGGCTTCCTGTGCGCAATAAAGGCAAATTTGCTGTAGGTGTAAACTCTTTGTATACGCGTGACCGTTATTATCTTACGCGCACCTTCAGCGAGAATGACACTGCTGATCAAACAACACTAAACGGTTATTCCGCCTATTTTGCATTTGAGCGTAACACATTAAACCGGAAGATGTATGCAAACGAAGGCACTTTCTTTGAAATAAAGGGAAAGCTGGTACAGGTAGAAGAACTGACCAGACCCGGTAACACCGGCATTCTGAGTGATACAGTAGTAGAAAAACACAGCTGGTTTCAAATACAGGTAAAATACGACAACTATTTTAAGACAGCAAAATGGTACAAAGCCGGATTCTATACAGAAATGTATTTTTCAAGCATTCCGTTTCTATCCAACTATATCGCCTCAAAAGCACAATCGCCTGCTTTCACCCCGGTTCCGGAAATGCAAACGTTGTTTTTGGAAAAGTTCAGAGCACATAATTACTTCGCGGCAGGCATTAAAAATATCTTTACCATTCACGAAGATCTCGACATCCGCCTCGAAGGGTATATATTCCAGCCCTTCCAGGAAATACTGAAAGGTGCCAACTTCAAACCATTCTATGGTGAAACGTTCAACAAACGTTACTTCGTAGCCAGTTTATGTCCGGTATATTATAGTCCCGTGGGGCCCATCAGCATCTCGCTGAATTATATCGACACCAGGGAAAAACCACTATCCGTGATGTTTAATATCGGATATCTGCTTTTCAACCGGAAAGCACTTCAGTAATCAGCAGATCTCCGTGCAGAACAAACTCCAGGACGACTATGCATCCTTGTTTCTCTCCTTGCTCCTGAAATAGATCGTAATCGGAACACCGGAGAAATCGAAATGCTCGCGCATCTTGTTCTCAAGAAAACGGCGATAGGAGTCGGGAATATATTGCGGAAGATTACAGAAAAATGCAAACGTAGGCGCTGAGCCCGGCAGTTGTGTAATGTATTTTATACTGATGCTTTTACCTTTGGTTGAAGGCGGTGGGAAACCCTCCACATAAGGCAGCATGATTTTATTGAGTTTTGATGTAGGGACCTTTGTTGTTTTGCTATGGAACACCTTTAATGCTGTTTCCAAGGCCTTATGGACCCGCTGCTTATTTACTACTGAGGTAAAAATAATCGGCACATCCTCGAACGGTGCAATCCGATCTTTTATTTCTTTTTCAATCTTCTTCGCCGTATTGGTTTCCTTCTCCATCAGATCCCACTTATTTACGAGGATAACCACCCCCTTCCTGTTACGTTCGCAGAGGTGAAAAATATTGAGATCCTGTGCAGTAATTCCATTCGTAGCATCCAGAAGCAGCAAACACACATCCGCTTCTTCAATCGCGCGGATGGAGCGCATAACTGAATAAAATTCAATATCTTCTTTTACATTGCGCTTCTTACGCAAGCCGGCGGTATCGATCAACAGAAAATCAAAGCCAAAACTATTGTATCGCTTATAGATGGTATCACGTGTCGTTCCCGCCATCGGAGTTACGATACTTCTCTCCTCTCCAATCAACGTGTTCAACAAAGAGGACTTGCCAACATTCGGCTGACCGATGATGGCCAGACGCGGCAAATCCGGCTCTTCCAGATCATCCGGCTCGAAGGCCTCCACCATTGCATCGAGCAACTCGCCGGTTCCTCCTCCACTCATCCCGCTGATCGGATAAGGTTCACCTAACCCAAGTGCATAAAATTCATTGGCATCGTGCAGGCGGGCAGAACTATCTACTTTATTAGCCACTAAAAATATTTTCTTGCCGGAGCGGCGAAGGAGATTGGCTACTTCCTTATCCAGATCCGTAAGACCATCGGCTACATCCACAACAAAAAAGATGATGTTTGCTTCATCAATCGCGAGGTCAACCTGTTTCCGTATTTCTTTCTCAAAAATGTCATCGGAGCCCACTACATATCCGCCGGTATCAATCACCGAAAAAGTTCGTCCGATCCACTCCGCCTTCCCATAATGGCGGTCGCGGGTAACACCGGCTGTTTCATCTACGATGGCCTTTCTCGACTCCGTGAGCCTGTTGAATAAAGTGGATTTCCCCACATTGGGGCGGCCAACAATGGCGACAATATTTGCCATGAATTATTTTATTTTCTGATTTGAAACTATCAACGGTTATTCATAACCGAAACGTTTCAGCATTTTATCGTTATCTCTCCAGTCGTCGGCTACTTTTACCGTCAGGTCGAGGTATATTTTTTTGCCAACGAAGTCTTCAATTTTCATTCTCGACTCAATGCCGAGTTTTTTTATCGCCTTTCCCTGATGACCCAGCAGTATAGCTTTCTGCGATTCGCGGGCACAGTAGATGGTGGCTTTGATCCGGTCAATCTCTTCACTCTCTTTATAATCTTCTATCACCACTTCAACCGAGTACGGAATTTCCTTCTGATACAACTGCAGTATGGAACCGCGTATCATTTCCGCGACAAAAAACCGTGTATTGCGATCACTGATTTCATCATCTTTCTCAAAATACGGCGGTCCCTCCGGAATCACTTTGAGAATCTGCTCAAGCAATACATCAATGTTAAAATTATGCATCGCCGATATGGGCAGTATAACCTGAGGACTCAACACATCTTTCCAATATGCAACAGCATCTTCTACTTTCTGTTGATCACCTTTGTCGACTTTATTGATCAGGACGAACAAGGGCACGGGTAAAACGGTGAGCCGGGTTTTCAGGTCTTCATCTATCGTTTTATCACCAAGTTCCGTAACATACAACACCAGATCTGTATCCATGAACGTCTCCTGCACAGCATCCAGCATCCGCTCGTGAAGTTTGTAGGAAGGTTTCATAATACCAGGCGTGTCAGAAAAGATAAGCTGAAAATCATCTTCATTTAAGATGGCTTTTATCCGGTGACGAGTGGTTTGCGCCTTCGGCGTAACAACGGATAAATCCTGTCCCATCAAGGCATTAAGCAAAGTGCTCTTCCCCACATTGGGTTTACCCACGATGTTTACGAAACCTGATTTATGCGACATGGCTGCAAAGATAGTCAATCCGGCCACCTCTGATGCACTTATCGGAATATTAGTATTTTAGACCCAAATAATCTACCGATGCTAAAAACACTTACTCTCACCGTTTTATTGGCCTTCATCTTCTCTCCGGTACTTTCTCAGGGATGGAAAAAAACCTATGTTACCGGAAATGGCGATCAGGTATTGCTTACGGATGTCAAATCCCTACCCGGAGGTGGCATCATTGCCTGCGGATCGGCCTTAAATACCGGCATTGAAAACGCGATACTCCTTCGGTGTGATGACCAGGGAAATGTAATCTGGGCCAAAGAATACAACGCTGCACTCAGTGAAAATGCAGGTAAGGTGGCACTTTATCCGGGAGGTGGTTATGTTCTCTGGATTAACGAACTCGACACCAACTCACTGAACGACTATAATGTAATCGTGCGTACCGATACTGCAGGAAACATCCTCTGGCAGTACAATTTCATCGGTAACGGCATTTATACTTTAGAAGACCTGGAAGTCTCTCCATCAGGAAAAATATTTTTCACCGGCAATACTGCCATCTGCCCGTCTTCTTTCGGATGTGGATATACAGCTGCTCTCTCCGGTTCCGGAATTTTACTTTGGGCGACTTCAGTTGAAAGCAACCTCCTCACTTCTTTTCACGATATGATCTATTCGAGCGACGATCACCTTGTAACCGCCGGCGCTGTACTGGATTCTGTATTCTTCGCCGATAACGGATTCGTCGCTAAAATCGACACCAACGGTGTGTTGGCCTGGGCCAATACTTTTTCCGGATCATTTACGTCAGACAAACTTTATGCAGTTACAGAAAACAACGACTTACAAGGTTATGTGATGGCCGGTTCCTTATTGAGTAGCCCGAACGATGAATTTGATGCGTTAGTGGTTACCTGCAATTATTCCGGTAGTTTCCAGTCTGGTGGTTATGCAGGAACGGCCGAAGCTGATGAGCTCAGAAATGTCTTTACACTCAGTGGCACTGATATTTTTCTGGGAGGTTATTCGTCTGTCAGCAGTGGTTTTAATGTTGTTCCGCAAGGATTGAATCTGCAGATCGACATCAGCAACGGCAACCTGAGCAATGGTAGTTTGCTGGGCGTGCCTGCCGACGATGAATATGTACAAGCCGCAGTACCCGGAAACGGAAATCAGCTTGTGCAGATCACCTCTAAAAATCCGTTTAGTATCACCGGCCGTGCTGATTTTCTATTGGCTAAATTAATAACCCCGGGTTCTGTGTGCAACGAGACTCCCGTCTCATTCACTACCAATCTGGCAAATTACATCAATGCTTTCGGTGCGGATACCGCCAGTCTTCTCCTAACCGCCGGAGGTGTCACCCTGAATACAGCCGCGCTGACTGTTACGGAGGCAGATGGTTGCGTGAACATCGGTATCAGCGAGAATAATACAAAACTGCGGATGCACCTTTATCCGAATCCGGCAAATGATCTCGTTTTACTGAGCAGAGAAGCTAAGGAGGCATCAACGGTTTCGATCACAGATCTGAATGGCGCTGAAGTGTTCCGTCAGCAAATTTCCGGCGAAAGAGCGCTGATTGACGTACGGCATCTTCCGTCCGGCGTCTATTCGGTGCAATGGTTCAACAAATCCGGTAACACTGTCCGAAAACTGATTGTACAGCATTAAAAGAGACGAATCTATTTACAAAGAGGCTATCTGCATCGGATAGCCTCTTTCTTTTTTAGAAGTAATTGATCAGTCCGAAATGAACTTTTGCGGAGCGGAATTCAACCGGATTGCCTTGCTGACTTCCCAGTGCATAGAGGAATGAAAAAATCCCGAGTTTGGTTTCAAATGTGATGCCCGCTCCATAACCATATGGCGTATCCGAAAAATACACCTCCCGGCTGATATCTTCATACCATGCCTGATTGTAAAACAACAGGAGATAAGAATTTTGCTCCAGAATGAACCGATACTCCGCCTTAACGATGGCCATCGCGGAAGCATTGAGAGAAAGCTCGTCAAACCCGCGCAGTGTTTTTAATCCTCCAAACCGGAACAGTTCGTTGCTGAAGATATTCTCACTCTCAACCCATCCCGCTTTTACACCCAGATTCACTACGCCACGACGAAAAACCGGAAGATAGATATCGGCTTCTATTTCGCCACGGTATTGAGTATTGCGAAGATCGAGACTATCGTAAGCCTCATCATTGATCTTTGGGTTGCGCGTAATGGTGCGGACACCCGCGCCCGCGCTGAGGTCAACAGCATACCCTTTGCGGGGGTTCAGCCGGTAATCGAGCCGCTGAAACTGAAGTCCCAGACCAAAGGTGTTGGCAGATACATCGGCAAAGGCAGGCAGGGTCAGTACATTTTCATAGCCCTTGGTGGAGATGAGATCGCTGGTTTTCCTTCCAACAAACAGCCGGAATGAATTATTACCGGCCATAAAATAACGAAAGCCGATCTGCCGGTTGATTTCGAGAAAGGTGGTGTCTTTTTTAAACAGGGTAAGATCGGCTTCTACTCCAATTGGCAATGAAAGAAGGAAAGGATAACTGAACTTCACCTTGAGATCCTGCGATCGGGGAAAAGGATTACTCCAGTTAAGGTCTAACAGTTCCGCCTTACCGAAAGCATTCTGTAAACGCAAACGCACATCTCCGGTCACAAAGACTTTCCCCGTTCCCGCATTGTCAGGCTGGACCCCGATCACTCCGTTAATCTGGCTGGCTTTCCGTGATTGCAGGTACAATACAGGCCTGGCGGTTGCAGTTGAGAACTCAATCTCTGAAGCTCTGGCTTCTGTCAGAAACGGAATTTCCCGGAGGCGTATTGTGATTTTCCGCATCACCGCTTCATTAAACGGCTCTCCGGGTTTTAGTGATAGATAATTACGGAGGTAGGCTGCAGTTACCTTGGCGTTACCACGTACCAGTAAGGTGTCGGTAAGAATCAATGGCCCGCGGTCGAGCAATAGATATGCATCTATGGCACCACGTTCGATCACCACACTGTCTAATGAAACCCGTGCAAATGGATAACCATTATTTGTACAATATCGCAGTATATCTTCACACAAGCGTGCGTACGCTACCGGCGTAAATACCTTCTTCCGCAACAACCGGTCATTCACACCCGCTGATGATAAAATATCATCGTCGAGTGGATTGGTTCTGATCCTCGCCCAGGTATAGCGCTGTCCCGCCTGATAAGAAATGTTCCATCCCGACGAATCATTACCGGCATAGGTGACATCGGCTTCCAGATATCCCGCTCCGTACAGGATTGAAAGCCCCTTCCGAAGCTGACCGTAAAAAGCGGAAAGGTTTGTGGATCCCGCTTTCTCCTTCAGAAAAACGGCTTTAATTTCCAGTACCAACTTTCTGTCAACAAGTTCAGTTGCGTTGACACTAACCTCTGAAGCCGGTTGAGCAACGACAGGTTTTGCCATCATCAATACTCCTGTGAGGATGAAGTAGCGGAGTAGATATTGGCGAAGGAGCGGCATCATCCTGATCAACGAAATTCGCAGTTTTATAGTCTCCAGTCGACCGGTTCTTTACCCTGCTGTTGCAGCAGCGCATTGGCTTTTGAAAAATGTTTGCAGCCAAAAAATCCGCCACGGGCAAGCGGCGACGGATGTGCTGCCTCCAGAATGAAGTGTTTTGCAGTGTCGATCAGACCTGCTTTCGCTTGTGCAAATCTCCCCCAGAGCAGGAAGACCACGCCGGAACATTTCTCAGACACCACCCTGATAACCGCATCGGTAAATTGCTCCCACCCTTTGTTCTGGTGCGATCCTGCTTCATTCGCCCGTACGGTCAAGGTAGCATTTAGCAGCAACACACCATGTTTTGCCCAGGAATCAAGATTACCATTCACCGGAACCGGAATACCAAGGTCATCCTGAAGTTCTTTGAAGATATTGAGCAAAGAAGGTGGTTTACGAATGCCAGGCGCAACTGAGAAGCAGAGTCCATTGGCCTGACCTTCTCCATGATAGGGATCTTGTCCGATGATGACTACTTTGACCTTATCTAATGGTGTTTCGTTAAACGCTGAGAAAATTCTTGGTCCCGGAGGGTAAATGACGTTTCCGGCCATTTTCTCCGACCTCAGGAATTGCCGCAGCTCACGAAAGTACGGCTTGGCAAACTCCTGTAGCAGCGCCTCTTTCCATGAATCTTCGATTTGTACATCCATGGAAGATAATTCACTATCTTGTATCGGTAAGCCGGCCATATGCCCCGAAATTAG
>JBIIHN010000284.1:0-3445 GCA_044235745.1 Bacteroidia bacterium | reverse complement strand
ATGTAGAACGTTTCTCCTTCAATACTACGGTGAGCGCGTTTATGATCTGTCTGAATGAACTCTACGATCTCAAATGCAACAAACGCGCTATACTCGAGCCATTGGTTATTCTCCTCTCTCCATATGCGCCGCACTTTGCGGAGGAGTTATGGTCGATGCTCGGACATACCACCTCTGTTACCGATGCGTCATTCCCGCAATGGAAGGAAGAGTTTCTGGTGGAGAATGAGTTCGAATATCCCGTGTCTATCAACGGAAAAGTGAAATTTAAAATTAACCTCTCCCTTCAACTATCGAAGGAAGAAGTTGAACAGAACGTGCTCAGCTCTGAAGAGATGAAAAAATTGATTCAGGGAAGCCCTAAAAAAGTGATTGTCGTACCCGGTCGTATCGTCAACGTTGTTGTTTGATATCCGCAAAATAGATTAAACGCATGCAACTCTTACTCCAGCATATCGAAGCATTGATCTTCGTCTCAGAACAACCCATCACCGGCGATGAAATTTTATCCTGCCTGAAGTCTGCTTATGGCTGGGAACTGAAGAAAGAACAGTTTTATAGTCTGATCAGTGAACTGAAAGAGAAGTACAGTTCGGAAGAGTTTTCATTTGAGCTGGTAGAAATCGCGGAAGGGTTCCAGTTTCTTTCGAAAAAGGAATATCACCATGCTGTGAGTGTCCTGTTGCAGATCAAGGCTAAAAAACGGTTAAGTACCGCCGCCCTCGAAACACTGGCCATCATCGCCTATAAACAGCCACTTTCCAAATCTGAAATCGAACATATTCGTGGGGTAAACTGCGATTATAGTATACAGAAACTGCTGGAGAAGGAACTGATCGTGATCAGCGGAAAGGGAGATGGTCCGGGGAAACCCCTGCTGTACGCCACCAGTAAGAATTTTATGGATCACTTTGGACTGAAATCAGTGAAGGAACTGCCAAAATTGAAGGATCTGCATATCGCTGACAGCGAAATAGGGACCCCCAGTGATCTGATGGATAATGAAGTTCCGGTAGATCTCGACCCGCATGCTTCGGTGCGTAAAACAACTGATAATGAGGCTACTGATTCGAATGAGGAACGCGGCGAAGTTGAGTTGGAAGAAGGGGGAGAGTTCATTATTGAAGGTACAGTGGAGGCAGAGGCGGGCCTGGGCAGTAATTTGGAACAGGATTTGATTGAGGGGGAGAAGCCAACTGAAGAAAAAGAAGAATGAAAAACACTGCCTTCGCATTCCTGATCTTATTCCTGCTCCCCTTCGTATCCGGAGCTCAATCAGGTGTATTAAAAAACAATAGCAAGGCTTTCGGGCCAAGTGAAGTGCTGGAGTATCGCGTGCACTATGGTTTTATTGATGCCGGTACTGCCAAACTCGAAGTAGATCCTGTTGTTAAAAATCTGGGTGGTCGCTCTTGCTATCGTGTGGTGGGTACCGGACGCTCCGTAGGTGCATTCGATTGGTTCTTTAAAGTACGCGATCATTATGAGAGTTATATAGATTCTGAATCATTGCTCCCGCACCTCTTCATTCGGAAAATTGAAGAAGGTGGTTATAAAAAGAATCAGAACGTCAGCTTCAATCATTCGAAGGCTACTGCTACCAGCGAGAAAAAAACAATCCGTACTCCGGGTCACGTGCAGGATATCATCTCTGCATTCTACTATGCAAGGACACTGGATTTCGAACACGCGGCAGTTGGCGATACATTTATGATTCAATGTTACCTCGATGATGAAACGTTCCCGATGGTGATCAAATACACCGGTAAACAAACCATAAAAACCAAGGTAGGTACTTTCCGTTGTATCGTTTTTAAACCTTATTTGCTGGAAGGCCGCGTGTTTAAGGAGAAGGAAGGAATGACAGTGTGGGTAACAGATGATAAAAATAAAATCCCCGTTCGTGCGCAGGCAGAAATTCTGGTGGGCTCCGTAAAAATGGACATCACCTCCTACAAGGGATTGCAGAATCCGCTGGCGCTGGTCAGCAAAAAATAATTGCGCTGCTGCAAAAATTAAAAAACGCCACTCCTGATCGGGTGGCGTTTTTTGTCAGTATTGTGTTATGGCTTCAATAAACCTTTTCTGATCATCAGTTCTGCAATCTGCACTGCATTCGTCGCTGCGCCCTTTCGTAAATTATCAGCCACAATCCAGCAGTTCAAGGTGCGATCCTGAGTTTCATCTCTTCTCAATCTCCCTACAAAAACTTCATCATTGCCTTCTGCATACAATGGCATCGGATAAAATGAACTAGAAGGGTCATCCTGTACAACAATTCCGTCCGTAGTTTCCAGCAAGGCTCTCACATCCTGTAAGGTGAATTCGTTTTCAAATTCAATATTAACACTCTCTGAGTGCCCTCCAATGACGGGAACTCTTACAGTGGTAGCCGTCACGCGTATGCTGTCATCTCCCATAATTTTACAGGTTTCCTTCACCATCTTCATTTCTTCCTTTGTGTAACCATTTTCCATGAATACATCGATTTGGGGAAGGATATTAAGATCGATCGGATGCGGGTAAACCCTCTTCACCGGTTGGTGATTACGTTCTGCATTCAGTTGATCAACGGCTTTTGCTCCGGTGCCGCTCACCGACTGATACGTCGAAACCACTACTCTTCTGACGTTGTACTTATCGTGCAATGGTTTTAAAACGACGACCATTTGAATCGTGGAACAGTTGGGATTGGCAATGATTTTATCTTCTGCTGTCAACACGTGTCCGTTCACCTCCGGTACCACGAGTTTTTTGCCGGGATCCATCCGCCAGGCAGAGGAGTTGTCAATCACCACCGTTCCTTCATTCGCGAAGCGCGGCGCCCATTCGAGCGATACAGTGCTTCCTGCAGAAAAAAGCGCAAGTGCAGGTCGCATGCTGATGGCTGCTGCCGGTGTAACAACCGTGAATTCTTTTTCACCAAATTGAACTTTTTTTCCTGCCGAGCTCTCGGAAGCCACAGGAATCAGCTCTGTTACCGGAAACTCCCGTTCCAGCAGTACTTCCATCATTTTGGTTCCAACGAGCCCGGTAGCTCCTACAACAGCAACTTTCATAATATCATGTTTAATAGTGAAATAGTCTTCGCAATCGTTTACAAACGGATACAAACGTTTATCATACGACTAATCGCCGGAGTCCGTCCTTTCTTTGCGCCATACAAATGTAATGAAGGGATCGATCGTTTGCCGGTTACTGTTGTGTTTGATGAGTCTGTTCCGGCCGGCTCAGGTGATGGCACAGGTGTGGGATGATTTCAGTGATGGTGATTTCACGCAGGGAGTGAGCTGGACGGGTGATACCGGACAGTACGTGGTGAGCAGTGAAATGCTACGACTGAACAGTTCCGGCAGCGATTCGTCCTTCCTCGTTACTGCTTTGCCGGCAAGTGGTGATACGATGGAGTGGTCTTTTACCCTGAAGATGCCTTTTTCGCCTTCTT
>JBIIHN010000012.1:0-11212 GCA_044235745.1 Bacteroidia bacterium | reverse complement strand
ACCTATGCGTTGCATCCAGGGGAATCAGAGACATTCAATCTTCAACGGTCACTGCAGAGTACAGCGGTAAATTTAAAAACAGTGATATCCGGAACGAGTTTCTGACTCATATTGGGAAGTAGTCCATTAACATCTTAGAATAAAAAAAGGCGAAGGAATTAACCCTCGCCTTTTTCACTACTTATTTTGGCTTTACTGGTATTTTAACTGATCAACCAATGCAATCAGATCCTGCATCGATTGAAGCAACTTTACGTTTTTCGGGAGGTGAATATTAGCCTGGAAAATCTGACTGCCTGCCAATAAAATCTGTGCCTGAGGGAAATCACCGGATAATTTATTGGCCACAACGAGCGGACTCTGCAGCGTTATTGCTGAGGTGAGTACGGTAAGAATGTAGTCCGCCTTATAGATCGTCATTACCGGCGCGAGATCATCCATTGGAAGATTGGGGCCCAGATAAGAGGTATGATGGCCACGGGAACGGATCAGGTAATTCGCAAACAACAATCCGATTTCATGCGGCTCATGAGCAGGGAGGAATAAGACAAATCTCTTCGATTCCGGTTGAATATTTTTAGGCTGACTGTCAATGGCAGCAAATAACTTTTGACGAATCAGATTCGTGATGAAATGTTCGTAGGCCGGATTCAGTGAGCCTGTTTGCCATAACATGCCAACCCGCGCCATGAAAGGAAATACCAGCTGAAGAAAAGTTCCTTCCAAACCGTGCTGGAGAGTGTTGGAGCTCAGAATTTTTTCAAAAGCGATTTCATCCAGCGCAAACATCGCCTTAGTAAGGGATTCAATCTGTATTACATGATCTGAGGCATTTAACGTAAGATCCATCACCTGCCTGTCGAGCTCTTCACGACTCATCTTGGTGATTTTAGAGATCTTATGCCCCTGGCGATTTAACATTGCTACACTTAGCAGCATCTTGATGTCTTCATCGTCATAATAGCGGATGTTGGTGGAAGTCCGCTTTGGCTGGGGAATACCATATCTCTGTTCCCAGATGCGCAGGGTGTGCGGCTTGATGCCTGTTAACGCTTCCACGTCTTTGATAGAGAAATGATTCATTGGTTGATTCGTTCAGTTTGCAGATACACTATAGCAACTGCATATGCTAAGAACACTTTAAGGAGAATAATGTTTTCGTAAAATCACTTTTATTAGTTCTCTCTGTAAAATCAGGTCGGCCATCCGTTCCGGATCCTTGCAACCGTATCCTGCTGGTACCAGATGCTCCGGCAAATCAATATGATAGAGCAGGGAAGGGATACGATCGGGCTCCCTTTTGCACCAATTGGCCCATTGGGGTGCGAGCTGTAGCCGGAAGTTTTCAAACGAAACGGGTAAATCGGGATTAAAAACGATATCATATCCGAATCGTTCAAAATCCCTTACCGCCTGGTCTGCCATTGCTCGCAGGTAAGCAAGATCGTGACGATATTTTTCGGGTATTTCTTCCATGAGCAACTATCTTCGCAGGATGAAGGCCATGAAAATACGGCTTAGCTGCTCATTCTCCAATTCGCTGTTATCGTTTTTTCTGCTGACCTCCTCGGTTACATTTGCACAACCACAGGGAGGCTATCGCCCTCATCCCTTGCTTTCGCCCATGTGGCAAGCCGATGTGGAATATCTTGATCCTACCCAGGTGGAAGATACCACAATGGAAAATGGCTTCGCCGGGTTAGGTTTCACCTACCGGTTGCCGTTATACACCGGGAAAGACTGGCTTTCGGCCGACGGAGGAAAACCTTTTTATGCCATTCTCGCTCAGGTGGGCGCTACAGCACGCCAAAGTCAGATTGATTTCCTGGAACCGGATCGCCTGCTTACATTGGGCCGAATTGGTGTGACCGGTCTGATGGCAAAGGGGCTGCGCAATCTTTACCTCGTCAACATTTCAGTCAGTATGCCATCGGAATCGTTCAGGTTTAGTCCGGGATATCTGCGCCCGCACGGGGCATTGGTGTGGCGTAAACTTTATCATAACAACACCTTCTGGCATACATTGGGGGTTATTTATACTCCAATCAGAGGACGTGATTTACCGCTGCCATTGGTCGGTGCAGGCGTAAAACTCGGCAATTATGATCAGCTGCAGTTTACCTTCCCGTTTAATCTGGCTTATACGCATCGTTTCAACCGTCATTTCAGTCTTACCGGCCGTATCCAGAATATGGGTGGATATCATTACCTGCAAGCCGATAGTATTTACCGGGATGAACCTTTGCTGTATCGCTTTCGTTATCCGCGCCTGGGTATAATGGGTCGTATCTATACAATGACACATGTGGTGATTACACCGGAGATCGCATTAACAGGAAGAGGGAAGCTGCAGATCGGTGAGAATAAATTTTATCAAACGAATTCGCTGTTCTTCCGGCTGAGTGTTCAGGTACGTTTTGGGAAACGTCCGTCCGCGGCCCCCATTCTCAATTTTGATCCGGGCGATTCAGGCTTTGACCCGGCATACCTGGTAGAATAACTACATTTATACAAACTGTTCCTGAACAATTTTCGGGATCGATTGTTTTATGCTCGATGGCTAACATACTCATCGCCGGAGGTTCCGGACTCATCGGTAAGCGACTTACCCACCTCCTGAAAAAAGAAGGTCATCAGGTAGCCTGGCTGAGCCGCTCCGGAGCTTCAGAAGGCGGAATTAAATCTTACCGCTGGAATCCCGCTACGCAGGAATCCGATCCTGACGCTTTCGCAAATGCTGAGGTGGTGATCGTCCTTTCGGGCAGTAATGTTGCCGGAAAAAGCTGGACGCAGGATTACAAGCATGAAATCATCAGCAGCCGCCTGGAAGCAGCTGCTACGATTTTACATGCGCTGAAAACTTTTCCGAACAATGTCCATACCCTAATCCCTGCGTCGGCCATCGGCTATTACGGTGACCAGAAGGACTTACAGCTGATTGAATCGAGTCCTTCAGGAAAAGGCTTTCTTGCTGAAACAACACTTCAGTGGGAAGAGGCGTACAGTCAGGCAACAGTCCGTACCGTAAACATCCGTATCGGAATCGTACTAAGTACTCACGGCGGTGCATTACCGCAGATGGCAATGCCCTTGAAATTCGGGGTTTGTCCTATACTCGGCAATGGCGAACAATACATGAGCTGGATTCATATTGATGACCTTTGCGGAATCTTTATGCACGCGATTCGTAATAACGCTTTATCCGGTCCCGTGAATGGTGTTTCTCCACAGCCTGTTACTCATCGACAATTCATGAAAACACTTCGTACTGTTCTGTCCCCGCACGCTATCATGGCGCCGGCGCCGGCTGCAATCCTGCGGCTACTGATGGGTGAACGCAGCAGCATCATTTTAGACAGCACACGGGTCAACCCATCTAAAATTACAAACTCAGGTTTCAGCTTCCGCTTCCCTGATCTTAAAAACGCTCTCCAACACCTTTATGAAACAAAACAATAGTGTAGTCATCCACTGGTTTCGCCGAGACCTGCGGCTGGATGATAATGCAGCCCTCTATCATGCCTTACGGAGTGGCTTTCCTGTTGTGCCTGTTTTCATCTTTGACCGTTCTATTCTCGATAAGCTGGATGATAAACACGACAAACGTGTCTCTTTCATTCATCACCGGCTTCAGGAGATAAGGCAACAACTCGAAAGCATGGGAAGCAGCCTCGACGTACGATACGGAGACGTGCAGGATGTATGGGAACAAATCTGCAGTGAGTATTCCGTTTCAGCGGTTTATACGAATCACGATTACGAACCTTATGCCCGTCAGCGCGATGAGGAAATGCAAACGTTCTTCCAACAGAAGCAGATACGGTTTCACACCTTTAAGGATCAGGTGATTTTTGAAAAAGATGAAATTCTGAAAGACGACGGCAAACCCTATACGGTGTACACACCCTACTCCCGGAAATGGATGGCCCGGCTGAATGATTTCGTCCTCCGCTCCTACCCTACTGAAAAGTATTTTGCCGCCTGGCATTCCTTTAGTCCGAAAGGCATTCCCTCCCTCAAATCGATGGGGTTCGAGGAAACGAAGGCGAATTTCCCATCAATGAAAACAGAGGAGTCACTGATCCGCAACTATGCTGAAACGCGCGATATACCGGGGATCAACGGCACTTCACATTTAGGTGTACACTTTCGCTTTGGCACCATCAGCATACGGAAAGTGGCCCGAAGAGCCCAACCCATCAGCTTTAGCTGGCTGAACGAATTATGCTGGAGAGAATTTTACATGATGATCCTTTGGCATTTTCCCCATGCAGCTCACAGTGCTTTCAAACCCGTTTACAACAGGATTCCATGGCGGAATAATGAAAAAGAATTTGCAGCCTGGTGTGAAGGCCGAACAGGATACCCTATCGTGGATGCAGGAATGCGCGAATTAAATGCGACCGGTTATATGCACAACAGGGTACGTATGATTGTTGCTTCCTTCCTGACCAAACATCTGCTGATCGACTGGCGCTGGGGAGAAGCGTATTTTGCAAAAAAACTGCTGGACTTCGACCTGAGTGCCAACAATGGTGGATGGCAATGGGCTGCAGGCAGTGGCTGTGATGCAGCACCATACTTCCGCATCTTTAATCCCTGGGAGCAAACAAAAAAATTTGATCCTGACGCGAAGTATATACGAAAATGGGTTCCGGAATTTGAAGACTTCTCCTATCCGAAACCCATTGTTGATCATAAACTCGCCCGTGAACGTTGCCTGGCGACCTATAAAAGTGTCCTGGCAGCAACGGTAACGGAATAACTACTTCAGATAGTCGTTGAAGTAGCGTGTTATCTTTTCATTCAGATGCATGCGATCCTTGCCCATTACATTATGCGGATGACCCGGATAAACAAAGTAATCGACCTGCACCCCTTTGCTGACTGCTTTCTTAAGGTACATAAGGCTATGTTGCCAGACAACGACATCATCACTGGTTCCATGTATAAGCATGAGCTTGCCGTTTAACTGATCCACATAGTTCAGCAGGTTATTTAATTTATATCCGGCAGGATTCTCTTCAGGCGTATCCATGTATCGTTCGGTGTACATCACTTCATAGTAACTCCAGTCGATCACCGGTCCGCCCGCAACAGCAACCTTGAATATCCCGGGGTAGCGCGTCATGAGTGAAGTAGCCATAAATCCTCCATAACTCCATCCGTTAACACCCAAACGGTTTCCATCTACATACTTCAGCTTTCTCAGATAATTCACTCCGGAAATCTGATCCTTCATCTCCGGCTCCCCAAGATTCCGGAAGGTTGCCTGCTCAAACGCTTTTCCCCTGTTGGCGCTTCCACGGTTATCGAGTGTAAAGACAATATATCCCTGTTGCGTTAAGTAATGAAACCAGAGATCCGCACCACCCAGCCAGGTATTGGTGATCATCTGCGCATGTGGACCGCCATAAACGTAAACAATCACAGGGTACTTTTTGGTGGAATCAAAATCTGCAGGAAGAATCAAACGACACCACAACGGAGTTCCATCCTCTCCTTTAATCTGAAACAATCGTGTTGAACCGGCAGTATAGTCTTTCAGCGGATTATCAGCTTTCAGTAAGGTGCTCAATACCTTTCCGGCTGCTGTTTCTCTGATCTGAATGATGCGCGGCACCGTATTGCTGCTATAGGTATCGATGAACATCGAACGGGTATCGTTCAACATACAAGAATGCACACCATCTTCATTGGTCAGTTTTGTCATCTTACCGGAAGCCAGTTCTACCATCCAGAAATCGCGGTTAACACCCGTATTACCGGTTGCATGGAAGAAAGCCCTCGTTCCTTTAAGATCGAAACCGTCAAAAGAGGTAACTTCAAATTCGCCCTTCGTTAATTGTCTGATCAGCTTACCATCTGTTGCATAAAGATAGAGATGGTTCCAGCCATCGCGCCGGCTTTGCCAAATAAACTGTGTGGGCTTTCCGGAAACAAAAACACAGGGGTGCAAGGGCTCGGCGTATTTGTTATCACGCTCTTCAAAGAGCGTCTTCACAAACTCACCGGTAACGGCATCATACTGATTAAATTTAAAATGATCCTGCGCACGGTTCAACACCGCCATATAAACAAATCGCTCGTCAGGGCTCCAGGATATATTGGTAAGATACTGATCCCCGGGTTCTCCTGTCTTTAGAAAAACTGTTTTGCCGGAGTTTACTTCGTATATACCTACCGTTACCTCATGACTTGCAGCACCAGACATGGGATACTTCACCGCTTTCTCCTTCGCCGGACGCTCGTTGAAGTCCACCAGCGGATAATCCGTTACCATAGACTGATCCATTCTGTAGAACGCCAGCCGGGCGCCTTTATCTGACCAGAACAATCCCTTTTCAATCCCAAACTCTTCCCGGTGCACCGAATTCCCATACACCAGTTCATACTTACCATCCGTTGTCACCTGCTTACGTTGTCCGTTCCTTTCAACCCAGATATTGTTGTCTTCCACCCAGGCAAGAACACCGTTCGGTCCGTTTTCACGTTTTTCAGCATTCTCAGGTAACACCACTTTATCAGCAACGCTCAATTTCTTCGCTGTAAAAGACCAGAGCCATGCTTTCTTTCCGGCATCAAAAGAAACCGAATTGGCATCTTTCCATGAGAGTAATGGCAGTTTTGCAACCGTATCGGCATTGGCTGCACGCAATGCAGCGTTTAACTCCGAGAGGGTCAACACCGCAGCCGACTTCCCGTTTACGCTTCCTTTCATGAGCTGATCCTCTCCTGAAACCGACTCAACAAACGCATAATTCGAAGAGCCGGGGATCCACTGAAGTTGTGGCAGACGCTTTGGTGCCAACAGCGTACGCTGGCGCATCACCACATCTTCCATGGTCAGTTTTTTTGGCTGAGCGATCAGGCCGGAAGTGGACAACAGCAAGGCTGTTACCACGAGGAATTGACGAATAGTATTGTACATAGGGAACAAAGTTAATCCTTGTACCGCAGTCTGCCAATAAGATCGACACGTGACGGCGTCTGATCGACCAACACCGCTCCGCAGTATATCAGGATAAAATCGGCTACTTTTGCAGCATGTTTACAGGGATTATAGAAACATCAGGCACTGTTATCCGCATACAGGAAGATGGCAGCAATAAAATATTCACCATTGACTCCGCATTTACCCGCGAGCTGAAGGAAGATCAGAGTGTCGCCCATAATGGTGTTTGTCTTACCGTAACAGGATTTACGCAAGATGGATATCAGGTTACCGCCATTGCTGAAACGCTACGCAAAACCAATCTGGGATTATTGAATCCCGGAGACCAGATCAACCTTGAACGCTGCATGATAATGAATGGTCGCATTGATGGCCATATTGTTCAGGGACATGTTGATCAAACTGCTGTCTGTTCAAAGGTGAAGGATGAGAACGGGAGCTGGATGTTTCACTTCTCCTACGATGTTTCGTCCGGACATCTTACTGTACCCAAAGGTTCAGTTTGCGTAAACGGAGTAAGTTTAACCGTTGTAGATGCGCAGCCTGGAACATTCAGTGTGGCTATCATCCCATATACCTACGAACACACAAACTTCCGTTTTATCAATGAAGGCAGTGTCGTGAATATAGAATTCGACATCATTGGTAAGTACGTACAGGCTTATTTATCGAGATAAACCTTTTCACGGTTCGTAAACCAAAGCCATACAGCAACGATAACTGCACCCATGGCGGTTGCACCGAAAACAAAATCGGGGCCGGAAAACTTCCATAACCATCCTGCCCACACTCCGGCTATCAGCATGCCGATGCTATTGGCACTTGCATAAAAACCCAATGCTTTCCCTCTGTCCTCACGCGGCACTTTGTTCGCAATGATCGCTTTTACGACCGACTCCATTCCTGACATCGCCAATGCATACACACCGAATAATACATAAAAATAAGAGGCATCGGTCAGTATTGTTATCCCTGCATAGGTGATGGCAAAAAACAAGACCGCCCATAACAACACCTTCTCCCTTCCCCAACGGTCGGCCAGAACACCTACCGGAGTAGCCAGCAAGGCATACATGAGATTATAAAATATGTAAACAGCAATCATCTGAACATCGGAAGCACCGGCCTCCTTGATAGCAAGCAAGAGAAAAGTATCCGGTGAATTCACGAGGGCAAGGAGTAACAAAGGGCGAATTAATCCACGGTATTGACGTGAAGAGGTATTCCAGTAGGACAGGTATCCGAAAAAACCTGTACGGGAAGTGCTAACGACATGCCTGTCCGAAGAATCCAGGTCTCTCACCATGAAGGTCACAAAAAAACTTAGAAGAGCCGGAGCAAATGCCAGTATAAAAATAGTGGTATAATCACCGGGGTGAAATGACAACCACAATAAGGCGAGCGCAGGTCCTATGGCAGCGCCCAGTGTGTCCATCGACCGGTGAAAACCAAAAACTGCGGCACGTGATTCTGCCGTCGACTCGTTCGCCAGTAAAGCATCTCTGGGTGAAGTTCTGATGCCCTTACCCAGCCGGTCGGTAGCCCGCCCGAGATAAACCCTGAACAAATCCGGCAGACCCAACATCAATAATTTACCCAAAGCGGAAAGTCCGTATCCCCACCTCACAAAAAGATGCCGCTTACCGGTATCATCGGAAAGATGTCCGAAGTAGCCTTTAGAAATTCCAGCTATAACGTTCGCTACCCCCTCCAGTATTCCAAGAGCCAGCATCGAATAACCTGCATTACGTAGATAGACCGGCAACACAGGATAAAGCAATTCACTGGAGATATCCGCCAGTAAACTTATGACACCCAACAGCCAAACCGTCCTCGAGAATCTGATATGTTTCATTATTCGCTTCCGAAAGGTAGTAAAGTTATTCAACCAGCGCTAACATGCTGAAATGGCACATTGACAAAACATCAACAACAGAACATTTATTCGTTTGCGCCGATCACCGTTTAAATTCCAGCCAGAACGGATCAGACCATACCCCACAGGAGGCAGTCGCATCATGTTGAACAAGCACCTTCTGTAAAACAGATTCATCGCAATGCTCCTGTAAAAAGTTAAACCACACCCGCTCTTCGAAGCGTATGTGCTGATCAAGCAAATCAGCAAATGAAATAAGCAGATCGGCATTCCATTCTGTTCGCTCAAAAAATGTTCGTAATGTGGCATGCTCACTGATAATCCGGAGATTCATCGGATCATCCGCAGGTAAGAGTGGCAACAGCACATTCTCCTCAAAACGAAAATGAGGTTCAAGGTGTTCGGCAGCAAACCACGTAATATATGCCGACAGCCGGGCATGATCAATTCCTTCCTTAACACCCTTTCTTACCTGAAAGCATAACATAAGTCCGGTATGATGTTCCTTGCTGACAGGTTGCAAAGCCGGATGTCGGCGAATCGGAGCAGAGGCCATGGCTATAAGGTCAAGAGATCATTTAAACGAATTCTTTTGAGGAACGATGCCTTGGCAATTCTGCAATCCACACTTAAAAAATATCCATGTCCCCACTCATGAAGCACTGAGTAATCGGGAACATGACTCCAGCGACTGGCAGCCATCTCCTTTGCAAATCCCTGATACACGGCGGCAGTAGAGGGATGACGGGTAGGAACCACGCATCTCTCACGAGGACCTATACCTTCAAGTTCAACATCACCGATACGAAAGGGTACTACCTCACCCGGCTTACCGAACAGCCGATCCTCCCAGAATGCCGGCACTCCGGAAATCTCAATTGTTGCACGAAACCGCGCACGTAATTCATCAAGATCATCAATTTTCATCCACGCTCCGATCTGCTGCAAGCTGGCTGTCGATACCACTGTCAGCGCCGCATCATGTGGCACATCCTGAAAATTCCCTTCTTGATCCTCCCGAACCTCCACAGGTTTACCAAAGTGACGAGAGAGAAACATAGCAAACGATGTTGTATGACCGGTTGTATCAAATGTAAAAGTTTCGTTTAGCAGAACAGATTCACATTCCAGACAAGCATCATCCTTACGTCTCAATCGCAGCAAATGCACCTTCGGCTCCGATTTCCCATTGATCAGCTTATCATCCTCTCCAAAAATCGCAAAGCGACGATCGTTCACTAAATAAGAGTGATTGCCGATCTCAGCAACATCAACACTTATCCCATCCAGCGACTTAACCGGATAAATAGTTATGTGGGATACACTAGGCGGCATAATTTACAACTGATGGATAGCTTTAAACCGATCGACGGTCAATACCCATCGCTTAACAGGTTGTTCAAAGTTAATCGATCCGGGAATGGTGACATACTCTTTTTCAAAAACAAATCCTGTTTTTTCCAACACACGATGTGGCGCAGGGTTCAATGCATTTGGTTCGCAATAAATCTCCTTCAACTGAAATTTTTCAAAGTAATACGGAAGCGAGAGCCGGATCAGTTGAGTAGCCATCCCTTTCCCATGGTCAGCTGACGACCAGAGGTGCAAATGCATCCAGGCATGTTCACCGAATGTTATCGGGTTAAGATTTGAATGACCGACCGGCACATTATCTAAAAGCCAGATCAACGCATACGCTTTCTTTTGTTCATAAGGTACGGAGAGCTGCAACTCCAGCATTCGACGAAAATCATCTTTTGCAGGCATTCTGGAAATGTCAACACCTAAACCATGCAAATAATCATCCGAAGCTGTAAACCAATAGTTGAGTAAGTCCGGTACATCAGCGGGCTGTAGTTCTCTGACGGAAACTGATGAACACATATCAAATCAGCATTTTTCAGCGATCAGGTCAAAATGACAATTCGAAAGTTCCTTACTTGAGCTATTAATGAAGGCATCGGTATCTGCACGGCGAAACGAATTATAACCACCCTGCTCCAATAATGCCACCAATCGGGAAGCAGATTGCCCGTTCTGTTTAAGATACCGGTCATCTACTTCAATAAATAAAACCGGGAATTTCTTAAGGGTTTCCACTGCACCCTCCAGCACGAAATACTCAAAGCCCTCTACGTCCATTTTGATAAAATCGACCTTGTCGATCTTTTTTTCCATTAAAACATCATCAAGGCGGCGAACAGGAATAATTGTAGAAGGCCGGTCCAACTTCTCAAAAGAAATTCGGTTCATGCCCGGATTATGGTCTTCCACTTCATACATTGTCAATGATGAATCAGTATTACCTAATCCAATTTGCAATAATTCCACGTTGGTAAATCCATTAAGTGAAATCTGCTCCTTTGCACGCTTTATGGTTT
>JBIIHN010000011.1:0-11230 GCA_044235745.1 Bacteroidia bacterium | reverse complement strand
TCTGTCGGGTGAGGTAAATCTCCATTTCATGAGAAAGAGAGCGTTCGTCTTCTACGATCAATACGTTCATAGCCTTAGTTTTTGTGGGCGGTTTTTAAATGTGCCGGTAACCGGCAAACAAAAGTATTGCCAAAGTATGAAGATTTGTGGTTTTATCCCCTTTTGTCTTATTTATCAGGCGAATAGCACTCATTTATTGCTGCGATGATCAGCCTGCAGGCCATCTTGAGCTCTTCCTCGGTAATGGTGAGAGGCGGACAAATTCTCAGTTTATGGGCCGCGAATAAAAACCAGTCAGTAATTAAACCATTTCTGATACAGGCTGCAATCACTTGCTGCGCAAATTCGGTTGTTTCAAATTCTATGGCAAGCAGCAGTCCTTTGCCTGTTATGCCTTTAATGGCGGGATGCTGTAATTCTGATCTGATGATGGATTCCAGCTTCGGTATCCGCTGTTCGATGTCGAGGGATTGAATGATGTCAAAACAGGCAATGGCTGCGGCACAGGAAACAGGATGCCCTCCGAAAGTGGTGATATGCCCAAGAACAGGAGCGTCGCTCAGTGATGACATCATTGTTCTTGAACTCATGAACGCACCGATGGGCATTCCGCCTCCCATTCCTTTTGCGATGACGAGAATATCCGGAGTAATCCGGTAATGACTGCAGGCAAAAAATTTCCCCGTCCGCCCGAATCCGGTCTGGATTTCATCGGCCACAAACAAGGCACCTGTTTCTGTACATCGGTTGCGAATCGCCTGCAGGAATCCTGCGTCTACTACTTCTGCTCCGGCTTCTCCGCGTATAATTTCTACAAAGACCGCTGCCGTATGTTCGTCAATTTGCGCTAATGAGCTGGGGTCGTTCGGTGTTAAATGGAAGGTCTCCGGTAATAATGGGCGGAATGGCTGGGTAAAGTAGTCGTCGCTCATCAGACTCAAAGCTCCGGTGGTTGAGCCATGATATGCATTTTTGAAAGAGCAGATTTTTTTTCTGCCGGTTACCCTTCGTGCCAGCTTGATGGCGCCTTCGATGGCTTCTGCGCCGGAGTTTACAAAATAGACGCTGTCCAGTTGAGGGATGACCGTGGATAATCGGCTTGCGAGTACTACTTGCGGAGCTTGTATATATTCTCCATACACCATCAGGTGCATGTATTTTTTTAATTGTGCATCTATGGCTTCCAGTACAAGCGGGTGACGATGACCTACGTTGCTGACAGAGATACCACTGATGAAATCAATCCATCGCTCTCCGTTCTTTCCATAAATATAAATTCCCTCAGCACGTTCCGGTTCAAGTCCCATCGGAGCAGGACTCGTTTGTGCAACATGCTGAAGGAATAATTGGCGTATCGGAAGGTGCATCAGAGGGCGGATAAGGCTTCTTCAATAGCCCTTATTTTTGCCTCAGCATCCGCTTTCTTTTTTTGCTCTGCAGCGACAATTTCAGGTTTGGCATTGGATACGAAACGCTCATTGCCCAGTTTGGCCATCACAGATTTAAGGAATCCCTGAGTATAGGTGAGTTCTTCCTGTAATCTTTTTATCTCGGCTTCCTTGTCTACATTTTCTGACATCGGAATAAAACATTCCAGCTCCCGCACAACAAATGGGAAAGCACCTTGTGGCTTTTCAGTGATGGTGGTGATCGCTTTCAGGTTTCCAAGTTTTTGAATCGCTGATCCGAAATTTTTCAATGCAGATGAAGTTTCGCTCATCCGGATGAGTAGTTCAAGTTCCTCTTTCGGACTGAGTCCTTTGCTTTGGCGGAAGTTTCTGATTTCAGAGATGAGTTGAGCCGCAACCGGAAATTCCGCAAGCAGGGATGCATTCGTTTTTCCCGATTCCGGCCATGGGGCAATGATGATGTCCTGTCCGTCTTTACGGTCACGGAGCATGTGCCAGATCTCTTCTGAAATAAATGGCATGAACGGATGAATCACCGAAAGTATCTTCTCAAAAAACACAATGGTGCTTTCCAGTGTCAGGCTGTCAATGGGTTGCTGATAGGATGGTTTGATCAACTCCAGGTACCAGGCGCAGAAATCATCCCATATGAGTTTGTAGCTACTCATCAATGCGTCAGAGATCCGCAGCTTGTCGTAGTGTTCATTGATCTCCGATACGGCTTCGTTGAAACGCGATTCAAACCATTGAATAGCGATTTTGTTCACTTCCGGCTGATCAATACTATTGCTTACTTCCCAACCTTTTACCAGTCGGAAGGCGTTCCATATCTTATTGCTGAAATTGCGGCCTTGCTCACATAAACTTTCATCGAACAGGAGATCATTACCGGCAGGGGAGGATAACAGCATGCCTACACGGACACCGTCCGCGCCATGTTTCGCAATCAGATCAAGCGGATCGGGAGAATTTCCCAGTGATTTGCTCATCTTTCTTCCGAGCTTATCTCGTACTATGCCGGTGAGATAAACGTTGCTGAATGGCTTTTGACCTCTGTACTCATAGCCGGCCATGATCATACGGGCAATCCAGAAAAACAGGATTTCAGGAGCAGAAACAAGGTCGTTGGTAGGGTAGTAGTACTTGATATCAGGGTTCTCTGGGTTTTTAAATCCATCGAACACAGAGATCGGCCAGAGCCATGAACTGAACCATGTGTCGAGCACGTCTTCGTCTTGTCGGATATCCCCGGCCGTTATATCCGGGTTCTTTTGCTTCAGATTTGCTATGGCCTCTTCAGCAGTTTTGCAAACTGTAAAGTTCCCTTTGTTGTCGTACCATGCCGGAATACGCTGTCCCCACCAAAGCTGGCGGGAAATACACCAGTCGTGTACATTTTCCATCCAGTGGCGATAGGTGTTGATGAACTTGTCCGGGTGAAGTTTTACTTCTCCGTTCATAACAGCATCCAGGGCAGGCTTTGAAAATTCTTTCATTTTCACAAACCATTGCATGCTGAGACGGGGTTCGATCACGGCATCGGTTCTTTCACTGTATCCTACTTTATTGGTGTAGTCTTCTATCTTCACAATATGCCCCATCGCTTCAAGATCTTTGACAATCTTTTTGCGAACCACAAATCGATCTTCGCCAACGTAATGACCAGCGGCCATGCTGAGCGTTCCGTCAGGATTTAAAGTGTCGATCACTTCAAGTCCGTGTTTGATGCCCAGATTGTAGTCGTTGATATCGTGTGCAGGAGTTACCTTGAGAGCACCTGTTCCAAACTCCATCAGAATATAATCATCAAAAATGATCGGCACACGGCGATTCACCATGGGGATAATCGCGAATTTCCCTTTCAGTGCTTTGTATCTCGGATCTTCCGGATGAACGCAGACTGCAGTATCGCCGAGAATCGTTTCCGGACGTACCGTAGCGATGGTGATGGTTTCGTTGTTTTCGAATTTGCGCTGGAGTGCGGCTACATCCGATGGATCGAAAACCTCATCTTTATCTACGATAACATACCGTACATACGTCAGCTTTGATTGTACTTCTTTATGGATCACTTCCTCGTCACTGACAGCCGTTAAGCCGGCAGGATCCCAGTTCACCATCCGCATGCCGCGGTAGATATATCCTTTTTTGTACAGGTCGATAAAAACATCGATAACCGCTTCACTCAGGTCGTCTTCCATAGTGAACCGTGTACGGTCCCAATCGCAGGAGGCACCTAGCTTTTTCAGCTGTTCCAGAATGATACCACCATATTTTTCTTTCCATTCCCATGCGTACTTCAAAAACTCATCCCTGCTCAGATCAGATTTTTTTATGCCTTTTTCGCGCAGCATCTGCACTACTTTTGCTTCAGTAGCAATGGATGCATGGTCGGTGCCGGGCACCCAGCAGGCATTCTTACCCAGCATACGGGCCCTGCGGATCAATACATCCTGAATGGTATTGTTCAGCATATGCCCCATGTGGAGCACCCCGGTAACATTGGGAGGAGGTATAACAATGGTATATGGTTCACGATGGTCGGGTACTGAACGAAAGTATTTCTTTTCCATCCAGTATGTGTACCATTTTTTCTCGGCGGTCTCGGACTGAAACGTCTTTGGTATTTCCATAATCTGCAGTAGAACCGGTTAATTTCCGGAGGCGCAAAGATAAGAAACGCTCCGCCTTTGATGGGGTTGAATGACTTTGAATTCAACGATTTCGGCTATTTTTGAGCAGAAGCTATGAAGATTAACCTGACCACCCGCATATTCATCGGCATGCTCCTGGGCATTCTGGTGGGCCATTTCTATCGTGAAACTCATCCGGATCCTGCTGATTTTAACAAGTTTGCAGAGCAGATTCAGATACTGAGTGACATCTTTTTACGTCTGATTAAAATGATTATCGCGCCCTTGGTGTTCAGTACCCTGGTATATGGTGTGGCGAAGGTGGGCGATTTCAAGAGTGTGGGGAGAATAGGGCTAAAAACAATTTTATATTTCCAATTTGCTACGATTCTCGCTTTGGCATTGGGATTATTACTCGTTAATATTTTTGAGCCGGGACACGTGATGCAATTACCCTTACCGGCGCAGGACGCTGCGAGTGGTGTTGCCAGTAAGGCTCCTGCACTGAAAGAATTTATTACGCATGTAATTCCCAAGAGCGTGGTGGAAGCGATGGCCAATAATGATATTTTACCTATCGTGGTGTTTTCACTCTTTTTCGGTATTGCCGCGGCTTCGATGGGCGAGAAAGCCAAGTCAGTGGTGCATGCCATGGATACGGTTGGACATATTATGTTCAAAGTGACCAATTATGTGATGTTGTTCGCCCCGTTTGGCGTTTTCGGAGCAATCGCAGCTGTGGTAGCAAAACAAGGGCTGGGAATTATCGGAGGTTATCTTTATCTGATTGCCTGCTTCTATTTTGGTTTGATCTTTTTTGGCATCGTCATACTGGGTGCGATTTGTTTTGCCCTGAAAATTCCATTTTTCAAATTATTGGGACAGATCAAGGAACCGATTCTGCTGGCATTTTCTACAGCCTCCAGTGAGTCGGCCTTTCCGAAAACTGTTGAAGCGTTGGAAAAATACGGGTGCAGCAACAGAATCATCAGTTTTGTATTGCCATTGGGTTATTCATTCAACCTGGATGGTTCTATTATGTATATGACATTTGCTACCGTGTTTATTGCTCAGGCCTATGGGATGGATCTAACCCTGCAGCAGGAAATAACAATGATGCTGATGTTGTTGGTGACGAGCAAGGGCATGGCGGGAGTGCCAAGAGCTTCGCTCGTGGTGATTGCGGGAATGCTGAGCGCATTTAACATTCCGGAAGCCGGCCTCTTATTACTGCTGGGTATAGACCAATTGCTGGATATGGGCAGAAGTGCTACCAATGTAGTTGGTAATGCAGTCGCCACCGCAGTGGTCAGTAAATGGGAGGGAGAATTAAAACTGACTCCGTCGTCTTCAAATACCGGTTCTTAAAAAACCGAGTCTCGGGAAAGCTATCGCTTTCTGAGCGTGTAATTCAAGTCACTTTGAATTCTTCTGGCATTTTGGTCTAAGGCAATTACCGCGCTGTCGCCCATTAATTCAAAGTAGCGAATGCTTTTGTCAGCTATTTGTGTCAATTCGATTATCTGCATGACCGAGTCGGCACCTGTCATCATTTTATAAGAGCCGGAAGCGATAAACACAGAGTCGGATTTTGACTGATAAGTCTCCGTTAGATAATAGGTCAGACTATCTCTGTTCAGGTGCAGTGAAGTCGTTATTCCCGGACAATCGGCGCAGGGTAAAACCCCTTCAAAATCGAGCGCGGCATTTTTAATCAGGGCTTCTGTTTCAGCTGCATCGGTCATCAGGGTATCTACAGTAATGGTGGCATTACCCTTATTCTGATTACAGGAAGCAGTAAGGATCGAAAGGAATAACGCCGGAAGGAGAGTTTTAAATTTCATAAATTATTCTGTGTAGTATATTCGGAAGTTCCCGTTGCTGATGGCTCGGGAAGTGCCGGTGATAGAGTTTTTAGCATTGACAGAAAATGTTCCTTCAATCTGGTTGGTGGCAGTATCATTCTTCAGGATCGTCAATGTTCCCGGATTATCATCTGTTGATTGCCAGTCAAAGGCTAAATTGTCTGTGAACAGGAGATGGTTTACATCGTCTGTCATCTGGTAAGTTCCCGGACGTACACTGTCTATTTCCAGCGTCATTGTTAAACCGGCCTGAGTTATGCCATTCACCGTCATTATAATTCCCTGATCAGCGAATAAAGAGGCGTTGGCGCAGTATTTTGTACCCTGGTAATCCCACTTCAGAAAGCCGTTGATGAGTGTGCACCCGTCCGTACCAGGTTTGGTATTCTGATCCTCATCATCTTCTCCGCATGCGGTTATAAAAACTGCTATCGCTAAAAGTAAGATGGGTAAGTATGATCGTTTGAAAATAGGGGATTTCATATCTGATTCTACGGCAATTTAAGATTTTTCTTTTGATTCTGCAAGGGCTATTATCGTCAAGATCACTTGTACTCCGAATTGGAGTGATTTGTTTACCTTATTTCTTCGGACCAAAGACATTATTAAGCGCATCTTTTGCTTTCTTCTCAGCTTCTTTCTTCAACCTTTCAGCTTCCGCTTTTGCTTTGGCTTCTGCTTCCTTTTTTAACCGGTCTGCTTCTGCCTTTGCTTTGGCTTCAGCTTCGGACTTGATCCGTTCTGCTTCCGCCCTTGCTTTCGCTTCCGCTTCTTTTTTCAAGCGGTCAACTTCTTCTTTTGCTTTGTCTTTCAACGCGTCTACTACTTTACCTCCGGTTTCTTTGATGTCTGTCGACACCGTGGGATTGGTGACTGTACCTCCCATCTTTAAGTTCATCTTTATATGCTCCGCCATACTGAAGTTAGCGCCTTTTGCATTGGCCTTTGATATTAGTCCGTTTATCGCTCCTGTGGCTGCTGATGGCAGTTTAGAGGTGGGAACATTCATACCCAATGTGTAGTCGATGGTCTGGTCAAAGCCTGTGCTTCCGGCAATCGTGGTGGGAATACCGGCCAGATTTGCTTCGAATGGCTTGACATTTACTCGTCCGTTTTCAAACGTGAAGCTCAGATTGACATTGCTGACATTAAGCTGTTTGAACTGCTCCATCTTCAATACATCCGCTACTTTTTGTAGTGGCGTAAAATTGCTGATGGTGACATTGGCCGTGCTGAGCTTTCCTCCTCCGGTGAGTGTGTTCATTTCCGGCTCCATTTTGTCGTTGAGTTTGCCTTTTATGTTAAAGCTGGAACTGAATCTTCCGTTTGCGCGCTCGGCAATCGGTGCCATCTTCTTTACCGTATTAAAGGTTTTAACAGTCTGCTGAATGTCAAATCCTGTGATGTTCATTGATAGGGAAATGTCGGCTTTTTTACGCTCAGTAGTTGCATATTGACCACTTAGCTTCATAACACCTCCCATCGTGGTAAAGCTGAGGTTTTCCATATTGACCGCCTGATTACGAATGACAACTTGGCCTGATAAATTTTCAAGTGTGACGTTGTCATATATCAATGTCCCGATATTGGTATTCGTTACAAAATCGATATTTGAAGGTACTTCTATCAACTGCATGGCAGCCGTATCCGGTGTGGCGGACGCAGTAGCTGGTTCGGTTGAGTTGAGCGCTGCCAGGTCAAGTTTTGTTGATAGAATATTCAAGGTTCCTTTCAGCGTTTCATTTTTGAAGAGGTAGGAGAGGAGATTGTCGAGTGTGCCATTGGCGCGGATATCACTATTGCCCATACGAGCATCAAAGTTGTTCAGTGTTACATGCTGCGGGTTAAATGTCAGCTGACATTCCTGAAGGTCGAAGCCCTGTTTGTATTCCTTGCTGGTGTAATTAAAGTTCTTCAATAATAATGATCCTGCAGCCTGAAATGCTTCATACCTTTTTTGTTCGATGGCAGAGAGACGGCCGGCAAAGGTTAAATCACTGTTCATGGTACCCGAGAGGCTGGTGCCGGCTTCCAGGGGTATGATTTTGCTGATATTGGCGAAATTGATGAAGCCTTTGATATTTCCGTTTATGTCGGCATCACTAACGGGTGTGCGTACCCGTAATCTGGCGTCAAAAGGCTCGCGTCCCAACTCAACGTGCATTTTGTTGAGGTCGATTAATGTATGGTCCGGTACACCGTCAGGGTTGGTGATATTGAGGTCCACCTGTACGTTATTTACCGCAACAGGCAGGGATGGATATTGAAACATCCCGTTGCCGATTTTGAGATTCAGCCCGAAGCCGGGCATCTGCTTTTCATTGTAAGTACCTTTAACAAAGGCTTTGAGCGCAAGCGTACCCGATGTTTTTACTCCATCAAAACCTTCACGGAATACCCCGGGAATCATAGAGATGAAATTCTTGAATTCATTTTGCCGGGCTTCAAACTTCAAATCCATAACGATATCTTCTTTCGGCATTGATAGCCATCCGTCCATGCCAAGCACCAGCCGGTTGAGCGTAAGTTCATTCTCTTTGAAGGTGAATTTAAAATTGGGCATATCCATGTCAAGGTCGGCTTTCAGTTTTGTTTCAGCCCGGTGGAGATATTTGATGCCTCCGTACCATAAATCGGTAGCTGCCGCCGTTGTAGTGGTGCTGAGGACAAAAAGATCTTGTGTGAAATCACCTTTACCCGAATGATTCAGGTCTTCCATCGACATTTTGAAACCTAAAGAGGCATCATCATACGACATTCGTCCATTTTCAATGCTGTAGGATTGTAGCGCTACCTTAAATTTAGAGGGTTCGCCGGCGGTAGTTGCCGCTGATGAATCGGGTTTTGCGATATCCCAATTGGCTTTGCCGTCCTTTAACACAATCAGGTTGATCAAGGGCTGCTTTAACCGAATGGATTCAATGTCGATTTGTCCGCCTCCAATAACACTCATGATATCTACTGTGAGTGATAACTGGTTCGCTGAAGTCAGTGTGTCACCTTCAAATGGTGCTACTCCTACAATATTCAGGTTATTGATGGTAAGGGTGAAATCGGGAAAGCTGCTGAGGATGGTGAGATCAAACTCGCCGAAATCCACTTTCGCATTCAGGTTTTTATTGGCTTCTTCCTTTACCAATGCTACGATTTTGTCTTTATAAATGATCGGAAGGAGGATGGCTGCGCCAAGAAGCAAGATCAGGAAGATGCCTAGTCCGAGGAGGATTTTTTTTAGCATGGGATGAATAAACGGTGATTCGTTGTGAACGCAAAATTCGGCAGAAATTGTGCCGATTCTGACATCGAATGGGGGTGGTTTATAAAAAGTTAATTAACAGGTCAGAGACGGGCTGTACGGTTTAAAAGCCAATGATCGGCCAAAACCAGTGCACACATGGCTTCCACAATGGGTACTGCCCGGGGTAAGACGCAAGGGTCGTGGCGGCCTTTTCCCTCCAGCTGTATGTTTTTTCCTTCTTTATCAGCGGTTTCCTGCGTCTGCATCAGTGTGGAAACCGGCTTGAAGGCTACCCGAAAAAGAATATCGGATCCATTGCTGATCCCTCCCTGAATGCCACCGCTGTGATTGGTGATGGTGCGGAATCTGGGGTGACCTTGCGGGTCGATGTCAGCGGTGATACGATCATTATGTTCGCTGCCATGGAGCAATGTGCCGGAGAATCCACTGCCGATCTCAAAACCTTTTGCGGCGTTTATGCCCATCATCGCGGATGCCAGATCGGCCTGAAGTTTATGATATACCGGTTCTCCAAGTCCTGATGGTACATTGCGCACCAGGCAGGTAATGACGCCTCCGACTGTGTCTCCCTTCTTTTTGGTGTCTTCAATCAGCTGTATCATTTTTTTCGCCACTTCCGGATCCGGACAGCGTACAGGCGTTTCATCAATTACGGAGAAATCCAGTTCCCGGTAGTTTTTTTCCAGATGGATATCTTTTATACTGCTAACCCAGGCCCGAACTTCTATCTGATCACGTTGAAGTAACTGCATAGCAACAGCTCCTGCCATCACCCGAGCGGCAGTTTCACGCGCTGATGAACGCCCGCCCCCGCGTGGATCGCGATGACCGTATTTCTGATCGTAGGTGAAATCCGCATGTCCCGGCCGCCAGGTAGTGGTTAAATGGGAATAATCCTGTGATCGCTGGTCTTCGTTGCGAATCAGCATAGCGATCGGTGCGCCGGTAGATTTTCCCTCGTAAACGCCACTGAGGATCTCCGGAATATCCTGTTCATTTCTTGCAGTGGTCAGTGTGCTTTGTCCCGGTCGACGTCGTTGTAGTTGATGGTGAATATGGGCCAGGTCAATTTCGAGACCCGCCGGGCATCCGTCAATCACAACGCCTATAGCAGGACCATGCGATTCACCGAACCCGGTAATCCGAAACAGTTGTCCGAATGAATTTCCTGCCATGATTGCACGAAGTTAAGAAAGTCAGGATGAAAAGATGGGTGGCGGTTTAATTATATTGCTTTTGGATTCAATCGCCTGGTCATTACAAAGTCATTCATTATATACCCCCCTCCAATATCAAAGTCTGCTACTTTTTCGATGACAAATCCGTTTTTGAAATAGAAATTAATGGATTTGAAATTTTGTCTGTTCACCGTAAGACGGATAATGACGGGCCGGTCCAACTTGCTGATCATTTCCTGCAGGAACTCAGTGCCATAACCTTCACCTTGTTTTTCGCTATCCATGTAAAATTTATGCAGGAAGTACTCGCCATCTCCCTTGTTGGTAAATGAAATATAACCAATCGTCTTGTCATCTTTTTTAAGGAGGTAAAAATCCTGCCCCTCCGACATTTGTGTTTTCAGCGCACTTTCAGAATACATGAGTTGCAGCATGTATTCAATCTGCTCCATGGTGATGATGTCCGGATAATGTTTTTTCCAGATCGTTTCTGCAAGTTGCGCTATGATACTGCAATCGGCAGGTGAAGCTTTACTTATCGATAGTTGTGGTGACAAATCAGGGTTTTTTAGTTGGTAATGTGAGTTGGTTGATTACGTTTATCAGCAAAAGGTTAGTTGCTGCTTTTGGGGTATTCCGATGATATAAACTGCAGTGGCTGGTCTAATAGTTTCAGTTGGGAGGGGCCGCTCACCGGTTTCATTTGGGAGTGCCAGGTCGACGATTTCATTTGGAAGGGGCATGTCGCCGGTTTCATTTGGAAGGGGCCGGTTGCCGGTTTCTTTTGGGAGTTGCAGGTTGCCGGTTTCCCATGGGAGGGGCCGGTCGCGTGTTTTCGATTTGTACGGGCCGGTCGCGACCGGCCCCTCCTATAACTTACAACCTA
>JBIIHN010000283.1:0-3473 GCA_044235745.1 Bacteroidia bacterium | reverse complement strand
TTGGTTGCAATAACCACCACCGGCATCTCTTCATCGATCAGCGCAATCGGACCATGTTTCATTTCAGCAGCAGGATAACCTTCCGCATGTATGTAGGAAATTTCTTTCAGCTTTAATGCACCTTCCAATGCAACAGGGAAACCATAACCGCGTCCGAGATACAGGAAGTTTCTTGCATGCTGATACTTCTCCGCAATTTTCTGTACCTCATCGTTCGACTTCAATGCCCTTTCCACTTTTTCCGGAATCGATTCAAGTTCATTCAGCACCTGACGGAAACGTGACTCAGTAATCGTTCCCCGTTTATGAGCGAGCTGCAGCGCTAAAAGCGTCAAGACAGTTACCTGAGCCGTGAAGGCTTTGGTAGAAGCGACACCGATTTCCGGACCGGCGTGTGTATAAGAACCCGCATGAGTAGCACGGGGAATACTGGAGCCGACCACATTGCAAACACCGAAAATAGTCGCGCCTTTTGATTTAGCCAGCTCTACCGCCGCCAGTGTATCAGCGGTTTCTCCGCTTTGAGAAATAGCGATGAGTACATCATCTTCAAAAATGATGGGATTGCGATAACGAAATTCAGAAGCATACTCTACCTCCACCGGAATACGTGCCAAATCTTCAATAAGGTATTCAGCAACAAGTCCGGCATGCCATGAAGTACCGCAAGCAGCAATCATAATTCGTTTCGCATTCACGATACGGTTTTCAAATTCACGGAGTCCTCCAAGTTTCAAACGACCGTTCACGGTATCAATGCGACCACGCATACTATCTGCAATAGAACGTGGCTGCTCGTAAATCTCCTTCAGCATGAAATGCTCAAAACCTCCTTTCTCCAGTGCTTCGAGCTTCAGCTCTAATTCCTGAACATAAGGCACCTTGATTTCATTGCCAATGGTTTTAACCGTCAGCTCTCCATTATCAATCACCGCCACTTCGCCATCGTTGAGATAGGCCACATTTTTAGTGTATTCCACAATGGGCGTCGCATCGGATGCCACAAAATATTCATCCTTACCAATACCCACTACAATCGGGGATCCCTTCCGGGCAGCAATCAGTTTATGAGGATCATTTTTTGAGATGATCACAATCGCATACGCTCCCACGACCTCACCCAGGGCAAGGCGTACTGCTTCTTCGAGTGGACAATTCACTTTCTGATAGATATCTTCAATCAGATGTACCAGCACCTCGGTATCCGTATCACTTTCAAATATGTGTCCGTTCTTACTTAACTCCGCTTTAATCGCTGCGTAATTCTCGATGATTCCATTGTGGATAATGGCGAACTCCTTCGATTGAGAAAAATGAGGATGAGCATTACGATCATTGGGTTCACCATGCGTAGCCCAGCGGGTATGTCCCATGCCGAGATTTCCGCTGACATTTTTTCCTTTCACAAATTCAGCAAGATCGCTGACCTTGCCGGCTTTCTTATATACATTGAGGTTGCCGTTCAGCAAAGCAACACCGGCACTGTCATAGCCCCGGTATTCCAGGCGTTGAAGACCTTTTATAATGATCGGGTAAGCTTCGCGTTTCCCGATGTAAGCAACAATTCCGCACATGGATCAGGGGTTGATTTTTGTGGTTGTAACAATTAATTTAACAGAACCCTGCCCTTTCAGCAGTGTCCGGCGGGCATTGGAAGTACTACCTCCTGCTACAAGGAAAAGTCCATAGTCTTTTCCACCTTGTTCTACGACTTTTTTAAGCGTTTGTTGTACATACCTCGCCACATTGAACGAGTACGTATCAGTGGCATCATCAAAGGATCCACCATAGTAAGAAGACGTTTCCAATGCATCTGCAGTCGTGATGTTGGCTCCTGTTGAATCACTACCAAAAATAAGCAGGTTGTTATGCGGAACAAAATTATAATTGATGCTGGCAGGGTTAATCTCAAACCTCAGTTTGGCAGAACTTACAACAACCGGTCCGTTATCATATATTGAAGTCAGATTTTTAATCACAATACTATCCTTCAAACCCGCAGTCGACATCACCGAAATATCATTATCGGGAATATTATCTCCTACAAACGGTAGATACTGATGTTTGAAATAACTCAAGCGAACGGCGTTGACATCAATGATAAACTCATAACTTTTATTGCCTGAGAAGTACAAAGTGAGACGGTGTACACCGGAGGTCGAAGGAAAAGAAACGATGCTGCCCGTTCCATCTACACTATCCACGAGGTAAACACCTTTAAAATAATCCAGAAAGGCGGTATTGCTGGCAAACGTGGTCGGATTACTGATATAATCCCGCATCAGCTTACCACCAAAAGCTGTATCGAGCGGCAAACGAATCTGAGGTGCCCTTTTGATTCCTCCCACCAATACACTGTCGCGGATTTTTGGTACCAGCTGCACATGACCCAACAACGTACCGCGGGCATAGTCACGTGCAGAATAATAGGTACTATCAGCATACAACTTCTCCTGCAGCTCATAAACACTGATACGATGCAGTTGCGAAGTATCACCATTCTGCTCACGATACAGCAGACTCAGCACGATTGAATCGCAGGTGGTAGCTCCATCAAATGTGGAAGTTGTAATGGTATTTCCAATGCGGATCTGTGATACGAAGCCACCAAACGTTTTTCCGGAATAGGGATCATCGTAACTCCCAAGGAATAAGGTAGGCAGCTCAATCAGATTTTTCGTAGGACTCCACATAATCAGTGAATCCTCGTACATAGTAAAAACGTCAACATCAAATGTATCTGTCTGTACACCAGGCTGTTCGGACAATGGTTGCAAATCCAGACCAATCAGATCAGGTTCATTACAGGCCGAAAACAGCAAACAGGTCAACAGCAGCCGGTAAGCTATTGTTGCAATTCTCAGGTTTAACATGCGGGCGAAGGTAAGAGAAAAAAACTCCTGTAAGGTAAACTCCCGTAAGTAGGAGTCGCTGGATTAATCTGCCAGAACAGAGTCTTCCAATACGGCTTCATCGTAGAAGGTATCGTAAGCTTCAATATACTCTTCCGGAGATTTATAGTCAAGGGTAGGTTTCGTCAATTGTTTGAAGGCCGCCTCGACCTGCTCATGAATGGTCGGAGAGCTCTTAATCACGGCATCTGACCAATTCATGGCCAATTTACTAAGGCTGACATATTTCGGGTCTTCTAAATCCTTCACATCACCGGCTGAAAGACCCTCCATAAGCACCTTCTTTCCGAAGTTTTCATTAAACGCTTCTTCGAAAGAATCATTGTACAAAGAGTAAACGACTTTGGAACTGTGAAACATCGGATCCTCTTTGTAGCTGGTTTTAATCAGCAGAGGAACCAGGGCCGTCATCCAGCCATGGCAATGAATAATATCCGGTGACCATCCCAGCTTTTTTACGGTCTCGAGGACGCCACGGGCAAAGAAAATAGCACGGTCGTCATTATCATTAAAGAAAGTACCATCGGCATCCCGATTGGTGAACTTACGCTGGAAATACTC
>JBIIHN010000282.1:0-3474 GCA_044235745.1 Bacteroidia bacterium | reverse complement strand
TCCCGATAGCTATCGGGATGAGCTACTTTCGCTTAAATAATTTCAATATGTCAAGAACTCGCGACCGCAGCTACCTTGTAGTGTTGTGCTCTACCTCCCGATAGCTATCGGGATGAGCTACTTTCGCTTAAATAATTTCAATATGTCAAGAACTCGCGACCGCAGCTACCTTGTAGTGTTGTGCTCTACCTCCCGATAGCTATCGGGATGAGCTACTTTCGCAGGGCTGCAAAAATACAATGCAGGAGTATATAAAATCAAGTATCATGCGTTCATTTTTGTCTTCTCTCTGGAAATCAGCTTTTTAATTTCATTAAGTTTCATCAGGGCCTCCACAGGAGTGAGTGTATTGATATCTGTTTGAAGGATTTCATCCCGAATCTGTTCCAAAACAGGGTCGTCCAACTGGAAAAAACTCAGTTGCATTTCATCCCGCTGATGCTGTCTCAATGCCACCTTATTCAACTCGCTGCTGCTATGAGCACGCTCGAGCGTTTCAAGCATCTCCCTGGCACGCTGCACCACCGGCGAAGGCATTCCTGCCATCCTTGCCACGTGGATTCCGAAGCTATGCTCACTGCCACCAGGCACCAGCTTCCGCAGAAACAACACCTGGTTTCCGCTTTCCCGAATCGCAATATTGAAGTTTTTAATACGGGGAAATTGTGCCGCCATCTCATTCAACTCATGGTAATGGGTGGCGAACAAGGTTTTGGCCTTTGCTGTTGGATGGTCGTGAAGATACTCAGCGATGGCCCATGCGATGGAAATTCCATCATAGGTGCTGGTACCCCTGCCAATTTCGTCGAGCAATACCAGACTTCTTCCGCTGATATTATGAAGGATGCTGGCCGTTTCGTTCATCTCTACCATAAAAGTTGACTCTCCCTGTGAAAGGTTATCAGAAGCTCCAACTCTGGTAAATATTTTATCCACTAACCCGATTTCCGCATGTTTAGCCGGCACAAAACATCCGGCCTGTGCCAGCAGAACAATCAATGCTGTTTGACGAAGTACAGCACTTTTACCGGCCATATTGGGACCGGTGATAATAATGATCTGCTGCTTTTCATCATCAAGATAGACATCATTCGGAATATAACTCTCACCGAGCGGTAGCTGTTGTTCGAGGACCGGATGACGCCCGCCGTTGATATTTAAAACCGGGCCTTCATTAATATCGGGCTTCACATATCCGTTTTTCAAGGAGACCTGCGCATAACTGCAGAGGCAATCCATACGTGCGAGTTCTACCGCGTTGGCCTGCAGCGCCGGAATATATCCCGTCATGAACTCCAGCAATTCATTGTACAACCGTTCTTCGATGGCGGAAATCTTTTCTTCGGCACCTAAAATTTTCTCTTCATACACTTTCAGCTCTTCGGTGATATAGCGCTCTGCATTGGTCAGCGTTTGTTTCCTCACCCACTCTGCCGGAACTTTATTTTTATGCGCATTGGTTACTTCGATATAGTATCCAAACACATTATTGTAGGCAATCTTCAGCGAAGGGATACCGGTACGTTCAATTTCCTCCCGTTGAATTTTCAGCAGGTAATCTTTTCCTTCAAACGCCAGCGAGCGCAGATCATCCAGATCTATATGGTAGCCGTTACGGATAGTTCCGCCTTTGTTTAATAAGGCAGGCGGATCATCTGATAACGCCAGTTCTAGTTTGTGTAATAATTCGGTGCAAGGATGAAGCCGGTCACCGATAGCTACGAAGCCCGGGTGTGCGGATTCCGCAAGGGTTTTCTTTAACGGCACCAGTAACTGCAGGGATCTTCGCAGCTGGGCAGCTTCGCGTGGTCCGAGTTTCCGAATCGCAATGCGGGAGGAAAGACGTTCAAGATCGCCCATGCCTTTCAGCTGCTGCTGAAAGTTATCGAGCAAGGCTGTATTTTTCGTTAAGGCATCTACGTTATCAAGTCTTTCACGTATTGGCAATAGATCTTTCAACGGCATAAGGAGCCAGCGACGTAACATACGTCCTCCCATCGGAGAAACGGTAAAATCCAGTACATCCAGTAACGTGCGGGCATTGTCGTGAGGGGAGCTGACCAGTTCAAGGTTACGGATGGTAAAACGGTCGAGCCAAACGTAACGATCTTCTTCCATCCTGCTGATGGCCGAAATATGAACCAATGCTTCCTGACGGGTTTGCTGCAGATAATGTAATGCTGCACCGGCAGCGACAATACCGGCTGCCATCTCTTCTACACCAAATCCTTTTAGCGACGTAGTTTGAAAATGTTTTTGCAGTGTTTCCCGGGCAAAAAGCAGCTGAAACGCCCAATCATCCAGTGCATACGTATAAAAACGTTGGCCATATTGCTGTTCAAACTCCTGACGCGCGGCTCTGGGCACCAATACCTCATTGGGCTGAAAACTTTGCAGGAGTTTATCGATATAATCGTTCTTCCCTTCGGCCACATAAAACTCACCGGTACTGGCATCTGCGAGGGCAAGTCCGGCCTGACCTGCTTTGGCTACAGGATACCAGGCTGCGAGGAAATTATTGGACTTATGCTCCAGAATTTTATCGCTGAAGGTAACACCGGGTGTCACAACTTCGGTCACCCCGCGCTTCACAATTTTCTTGGTGGTCTTCGGATCTTCCAGCTGATCGCAGATAGCAACCCGCATCCCTGCCCTTACAAGTTTAGGGAGATAGGTTTCAAGAGAATGATGTGGAAACCCGGCAAGATCCATTTCAGATGCGGCACCATTACTTCGCTTTGTGAGCACGATGCCCAGCACCCTGGATGCTTTCACTGCATCTTCGTTAAAGGTTTCATAAAAATCTCCTACCCTGAAAAGCAGAAGCGCATCAGGATACTTTGCCTTGATGCTGTTGTATTGCTGCATGAGCGGGGTTTCCTCTTTCACGGCGTTCACTAACTTTGCGCTAAGATACCCATTCGAGTGCAGAAGCTAAAGAACGATGAACTGGGGCGGCCCGACCTCTCTGCTTATCAGCAGATAAAGAAATTACCGGTTATACTGGTACTCGACAATGTCCGCAGCGCGCTGAATGTCGGTTCAGTGTTTCGCAGCGCCGATGCCTTCCGGATTGGCGCGATTTATCTTTGCGGTATCACCGCTTGCCCGCCTCACAAAGACATCCTGAAAACAGCTTTAGGTGCTACTGCTTCGGTTCCCTGGAAACAATTTGCCACCACCACTGAGGCCATTGTCATGCTAAAGGAAGAAGGCTATCAGGTTTTCGCCATGGAGCAGGTTCGTGGCAGCATTCAACTCGAAACCTTCGATCCCGGTACACGACCTGTAGCAGTCGTTTTCGGGCATGAGATGGATGGTGTTGCGCAGGAGGTGATCAATGTATGCGATGGTTGCCTTGAAATTGCACAGGAAGGCACCAAACATTCACTGAATGTATCTGTTTGCGCCGGAATTGTCTGTTGGGAAATGCACCGTAAACTACAGCACGCGCATGACTCGTAAATCGCAGGA
>JBIIHN010000010.1:0-11327 GCA_044235745.1 Bacteroidia bacterium | reverse complement strand
CCCATCGGGAGCTTAAAGGATGTTGATGCCGCATTTCAGATAAGTTCCGATTCATTGTTTGCTGCTTATGAAATGGACGAAGCAGCTGCAAACTCAAAATTTTTGGATAAGACAATTGAGGTCTATGGAAAAATTCTCGCTGTTAATACAGATACAAGCGGGTTATCATTGACATTGCAAACCGGTTCTGATATGTTCGGTGTGATTTGTAAACTAGAGGACAAATCTCTTCCTGAAACGAATTTCAGTATCGGTCAGCAGATTCGTTTAAAGGGTCAATGTACAGGATTCCTTATGGATGTAGTACTTGTCAGGTGTTCAGTTGTTGAGTAATAAATTATAAAATATAAGAGCCATGAAACGTATCCTCTCTTTCACTGTATTATTCTCGCTGCTGGCCTTCCAGGGTATCTCGCAGGAGCGTTACTTTACCCGTAACGGAAAAATCAGTTTCTATTCAGACGCCCCTGCAGAAAAAATAGAGGCGCACAATGCTCAAGGCACATCTGTTATTGATGCATCTACCGGTAATTTTGAATTTGCAGTTCTGATGAAGGCTTTTGAGTTTGAAAAGGCACTCATGATGGAGCATTTTCATGAGAATTATGCGGAATCGGATAAATATCCAAAGTCGGTCTTTAAAGGTGCTATTACCAATATATCTGCTGTTGATTTTGCAAAGGATGGAAAGTATCCGGTTCAGTACAAGGGTAATTTAACACTCCACGGTGTAACGAAGGAGATTACCGGTAATGGAATATTAGAGGTAAAAGGCGGGAAAATCGTGAGTAGCAGTACGTTTATGATCCTGCTTGCAGATTATAAAATTGAAATTCCATCATTGGTGAAGGATAAAATCTCGAAAGAAGTTAAAATTGTTGTGAATGCCGCATATGAAAGGATGGGTAAGTAATCTCTTCTGCATGTTCGTTCTCTTATTGACGCTCCTTTCCGGGTCTGTGTATGCTCAGGATGATCTTTTAAGCTTATTGGGAGATGAAACGCCACCGAAGGAATTTGTGAAGAATGGATTTAAGGCAACCCGGGTCATCACAGGTCATTCCATGGAGCATGTGGCACGTGGTGTACTTGATTTCAGAATCCTTCATCGATTCGGCCGTTTGAATGAAGGTGCTTATGGTGCCTACGGCCTGGATCAGGCAACGATTCGCCTTGGTCTTGATTATGGTATCAGTGACCGGATTATGATTGGCATCGGGCGCGCAAGTAACCGGAAAGAGATAGATGGTTTTATAAAATACCGAATGATCTGGCAGGGGAGAGGCAAGGGGTCTGTTCCATTTTCGGTGGTGCTGATCAGTGGTGTTACCAAAGATGGGTTGAAGTGGGCCGATCCTGATAGAAACAATTATTATACTTCCCGATTGGCGTTCTTTCATCAGGTATTGATTGGCCGTAAGTTTTCAGAGGCGTTTACGCTTCAGGTTTTACCGACAGTAGTGCACCGTAATCTTGTGGAGACGAAGGAAGATCGTCATGATATCTATTCCCTGGGCATCGGTACACGTCTTAAACTTACCAAGCGCATTGCCATTAATGCGGAGTATTTTTATACCCTGCGTGATCAGTTGGGTATAACCAAAACAGATCCTCTCTCCATTGGCTTCGATATTGAGACTGGCGGGCACGTGTTCCAATTACATTTTACCAACGCGCTGGGGATGAACGAGCGTTCGTTGATAACTGATACCGACGGTAAGTGGGGTAATGGTGATGTTCATTTCGGATTTAATATTTCCCGGGTGTTCACACTCTCCAGGCCAAAAACATTCCGAAAAAAATGAGCTTTTTATTGAAAGGTTGCAAATGGGCGGCATGTGAATACCGGTCATTTATTTTATTAGGATGTGGTGAAAAAAACTAATAGAAGAACATATTGTAGGCTCTGCGGAAATATTGTCCCAGTTTTCGCAGTGGCTTCATGAGCATGGTCATCATTCCTGGCTTTATTCCATTCAGTTTCCAGGCCATTTTATCTTCCAGATTCGCTTTCAGTTTTACAAAGAAGCTGACATTGCTTACTCCTCCCATACGCATCTTTACAATCGTCTCGTTGAGATACGCCAGGCGAATGTTGTTTTTATGAATAAGCCGGAGCATTAATTCATAGTCGGCTGATAACTTTAGTTCTGTGTTAAATCCACCAAATTTTTCATAACACTCTTTCCGTACAAAAAACGTAGGGTGTGGTGGCATCCAGCCTTTGAGGAAGTCTCCCGGCTGGTATTCGCCCGATTCCCACGTCCGCATGATTTTATTCGTGTCATTTCGGTTTACAAATACCAGATCGGCGTACACACCCTCTGCCTCAGGATTTTTTTTGAAAGTTTCAGCAATGTGACTGATGACCTGCGGGTGCGCATATAAATCGTCGGAGTGGAGCATGCCAATGATATCTCCCGTGGCATGTTTGATACCCTTGTTGAGTGCATCGTACAGGCCTTTATCTTTTTCCGAGACAATTTTTGATATTTTGTCGCGGTATTTATCTACAATCTGTAACGTGCTGTCTTTCGATCTTCCATCAATAATAAGATATTCAATGTCCGGATAATCCTGCATCACCACTGATTTAATGGTGTCTTCTACCGTGGCAGCACTGTTATACGTGATGGTGATGATGGAAATTTTCATGTGTTGGTTAAAGAATTACTGGTATGTTGGTGGTTGTTCAGTTGGAGTCATAAATCTGCCGTTCTCGAATACGCACTGCAGGATTCCCTTTATACAGTCCATAAGCCTCCAGGGTTTCCGTTGCGACGGATTGCACAGTAAGAATGGCGTGAGATTTTAGTGTTACCCCCGGACAAACCACTGACATGGCCCCTACCCAGGCTCCGTTTTCAAGAGTGATAGGCTTGACAATCAGATCAAAAGTGCTCTTTTTGTAGTTGTGGTTCCCGCAAAGGAGCATCGCTCCCTGACTAATACAACAATGGCTGCCGATGGTGACCATGGCGAGATTATCAATCCATACTCGTTCTCCGATCCAGGTATAATCGCCGATACGCAGCAGCCAGGGGTATTTGATATTGACGTTAGGTTTTATCACCACACCCTTTCCGATTTTCGCACCAAAAAGGCGCAATAATCCGGTCTTTATGCAACTGAAAGGGTTGAGAGGATTCATGAAAAAAATAATATTAATGAAATACCACAATAATCGCTTGACAGGTCCTCCGCCCGGATTATACCAGCGGTTATCGTAAACCGAGAGATTGGTGGTTCCTTGACGTGTTGTCATGTTCTTAGTTAAAAAGTTGTTGATGTTGTTGTATCGACTCAGGATTGTTGATGATCCGGTCGGCGAGCTGCAAGGCACCATCACTCCATGTATTGAATGATTCCTGATTCATCTCAGCGGCTTCCTGAAGTGCCTGCAGGATTCCTTTTTCGTTGTTTAATGCATAGTCCCATCCGGCCTTCAGTTGCTGAAGATTCTTCCAGGGCGTCTGGTCGCTTAACAATACCGGACAACCGGACGCAAGACTTTCAACTATCGAATGTCCGAAATTTTCGTTTAAGGTCAGCAAAATACTGACATGATAGGCACGAAGCACCTCTGAAACCTGATTATTCGCAACGGCGCCGACATAGCGAGCGCGGATATGGGCGGGTAGTTGTTGGATGAGTAATTCGCATTCCTTCCAATATTCAGGCTCTTCGATTGGTCCGTATATATCAAAATCCACTTTCAGATTTGCAGGGAGTACAGACATTATTTTTAATGCAGCTGTCAGATTCTTTTTGTATGAGATCCGTGAAAGAAAGACAAGTCGCAGATGTCCCGGATCTTTTTTTCTTCTGTATACTTCCAGTTGACGCTCCGGACTCATATTTAATGCCGTGACAATCGTACAGTTTTTGCCGAATACAGCTCTGATTTCTCCGGCTTCAGCCTCGGACGAAGCATGCCAGCGAATCTGCCGGTATAATCCGGTAAATTTAGCCCAGGTCAGAAATAGTTTTTTCTTCAAAGGCTTGATGTCAAGCGCTCCTTTGCCCAGCATACCTCTGGGTGCAAGTACCACTTTCCGGGTCGGGAAATGTTTTTTTCTGACCAACAAGGGATATAACGTGAATGGCTTGGAGAAAACAGAGTTCAGATAAATAATATCGGCCCGCTCTTCGGTAATGATTTGCTTTATTCTGGCCATTGTTTGTTCCTTCGCCGGCAGATATAATACATCGGTTCCATCCGGTGCCTTGGTCCATTTTCCGGAAATAATCCCTTTGTAAGGTGTTTGCTCGTGCAAGTCGGTATCGGCAGTAACGATCCGGAAATCATAATAGTTCCGAAGCCGGCTGCACATATTTGCAACCGAGCGAATAGGGCCGCCTGCCTTGTAACCCGGCAGGTACCAATCGACAAAAACGAGTATTTTTTTTCTGTCTGTCACGATTGCTATTCGCTGATTTTATTGGTTTCCATCCAGTGATCCAGAACAGTACAAAGCCACATGTCAAGCCAGCGCACCTGTTTGTCGCCATTCAGAAAACGCTGCCACGCGTTGAGCAGATATTCACCTTGCATGAAATCTTTCTGTGCAAGATTACGGATATGCTTATCGCATAGAGGTTGTAATTCTTTTTTCAACCATACAGCCCAGGGGAATACGAAGCCCATTTTAGGCCGGTGTACTACTTCATGAGGCAGCAGATCACCCAAGCTGTCAACCAACAGCTTTTTGGGAAAAAAAGGTTTTTTATAAGCATCAGAAATTCCAAGGACGTATTCTGTAAGTTCATAGTCGAGGAACGGTACGCGAACCTCCAATGCTACGGCCATGCTCATCTGATCAGTATCGCGCAGCAATACATTCTGCATATACGTTGTGATCTCCGCCACGCTCACCTGGCTCAGTAACGGTAACGTAGTACCGCGATCTTTAAGTTCTTCATTCAGTATCTGCTGAATAGCGTCACTTACAACTGTTGAATTTCGTAGCAGAGACTGTATATGATCAGGCATTCCAACCTGGCGTGATAAAGGGAAGGTGTTTTTAAGACTGCCGTCCTTCAATCCCAGTAACTGGCGGGTTTTAATCGCTGTGGTGTCTTTTTTTAACGCGGCGTATAGTGATCCGCCCAGTGACCTTAAGCCACGCGGCAAATTGAACAGCCAGTTTTTTTCCTGCAGTTGCAGGCTGCGGTTAAATACCGGATATCCGGCAAATAGTTCATCACCACCCAATCCGGATAGCGCCATTGTAATACCTGCCTCACGCGTTATTTTTGATACGGTATATGAGTTTGGTCCATCACCACTTGGATGATCAAGGGAAGCAAGGGCCACGGGTAACTCACGCAGGAAATCTTCCGGTTTCAATCGGAATTCGTGGTGTTCTGTGTTGAATTTATTGGCAACCAGTCGTGCAAATTTCGCTTCGCTGAATTCTTCTTCGTCAAATACGATCGTAAAGGTTCTGACTTTTTGCTCCTGAATTCTGCTCATCAAACCCACTACTGCGCTGCTGTCAATTCCTCCTGACAGGAATGCTCCGAAAGGAACATCAGAGATCAGCCTGCGTTCCACTGAACGGAAAAGCAGATCATACACATCTCGGCAAACCTCGTCATATGATTTGTCATGTGATCGGTTGTTGTAGTTTTCTCTTGGCGACCACCAGCGGTGAATTTCCGATTTCCCGCTTTTGACTTTCATATAATGACCCGGCATCAGCATGAATACATCTTTCACAAGGGTATTCGGGGCATGTACAGTCTGGTACGTGAAGTATTCATGCAGGACAGTACGGTTAATCTTTCTTTCAACAAGCCCGGAATTCAACAGTCCCCGAACTTCAGAACTGAACAATAGCACACCGTCACGCTGAGAATAATACACAGGTTTAACGCCCAGACGGTCACGTGCAATAAACAGTTCGTCGTTCCGGTAATCCCAGATAGCAAATGCGAACATGCCGTTAAACTTATGCAAACAGTCAGCTCCCCATTTCAGATAGGCCGCGAGAATGACCTCTGTGTCGCTTTGAGTCTTGAAAGTATAATCATTGATTTCCTTTCTGATCTCCCGGAAATTGTAAATCTCACCATTGAAAATAATAGCAAGTTGCCGGGCCGTATCAAACATGGGCTGATGTCCGGCAGGACTCAGATCAAGAATGGCCAGCCTGCGATGTCCCAAAGCGACATATTGTTCAACCAGTGTGCCCTGATCATCCGGACCACGATGCGAAATACTGTCGTTCATCCGCTGCAATACGTCCGCTGTATTGGAGGGTAACTGTAAACTATATATTCCGCTGATTCCGCACATGCTATTATTGTTTGGTCATGATATCCCAGATGGTTCGGGACCAGGTTAAAGGTGTGATTTTTTTCGCTTCGTGTTTACTTTCTTCTCCCATTTTTCGAAGGGCATCGTCGGAAGATTCAATAATGCGGAGCATGGCCTCGCGAACGGACGCAGTATTTTTTGGTTGTGTCAAAAATCCGTTCCTTCCTTCGTGGAGGAAGAACATGGCTGCACTTGTCTTTGTGCTGCAAACCAGCGGAAATCCGGCAGTGGCAAATTCATGAACCACCACTCCCCAATGCTCATAATGCGCAGGTAATATGAAAACCCCACATTCCTGAAGATAGTATTTTAGTTGTTCCGGCTGTACAAACCCTATGTTTTTAATGGCCGGGTGTACCGGGAATTCAGACTCCAGTTCGCCTTTTCCGAGACACCATAGTTCCCAGTCTTGGCGCTCATCAGCGCTTAGCTGCATAAAAGCCTGCCATAACTCACGAATTCCTTTCAGCTCTGTATAGCGGCCAACATAGATAAAGCGATGCGGAAATTTTTCTGATTTGGCGGATCGTATTTCTGTTTCATATCTGCTGAACAAAGTGGTATCGGCCGAGTACATTCCGGTACGCAGCTTTTCACCTTTAAATCCGAGTTTGCGGGCATATATGGCGTTAGGTTCACCCGGAACCCAGCAATGGGTAAAGATCTGCGGGAGGTAGAATTTGCCCACTAATCCGGCAATCCGTTGTTTGGTTGTGCCCAGCCAGGGATTATCCAATGTGAGTACGACGGGAATTCTTTTTTTCAGATGTTTTGCAACGCCGAGATAACCTTTATCTGCCCATCCACAACAGAAAAGAAAATCCGGTTGTATGGATGCTGTCAAGGCAATGAGTTGTTCATCGGTATATGATCTTCGTTCATAAAGGTGAATTGATTCATTCAGCTGAAACTGAAATGGTGCCACCTGCACCACCGGATAGCGCACGAGATGAATTTCAACAGGAAATGCTGTAGCCAGTTGTTCAAGGCAGGCCACTACATAACCTGCCAGTTCATAATACAGGAACAGCACCTTTTTCTTCGGTGTCGGCTGGCTTGACATATTGCAGGAGCGTTATAACCAATAAGGCTACGATAGTAAACGGATTCAGCGATGCCTGGAACCAGGCCTCGAAAGTAATAGAGAACATAATGGCGAACATGACCGGGAAAGCCATATGATTGTTTCGTGCGGCTTTTGCAAAATTGTAGAAGAACCCGAACAAGTAGCATATTAAACCGATGATACCGGTATTCAGCCATACCGCCAGATAAGTATTATGTACACCGCCCTGATGCCCCAGCACATTGAGCCATCCCTGATTTACCTCAAACAGCCATTCTTCAAAAGCAAAACCTCTGCCTAACAGGAAGTAGTTTTTCTGAATCTGTTCCCATGCAAACGTCCAGGCAATCAAGCGACCGGAACCATCGTTCAGGTGCTCCACGCGAAAATATTCTCCTAAGCCCAGACTCGTAATAATAAACGGTAGATTTTCATTGATTACCTGATAGAGCAGGGCAAGTACTATTACAAGTACAAATCCTATCCACGGCGAAATTTTATAGAACCTGGAGAAGAAAAGGAAGATGGCAATAGAGAAAATGCAATTTCGGGAACTGGCCAGCAACACAGAAACTACCAATGACCCGAAAACAAGAATTTTCTCGCTTTTGCTGAGGATGTTCGGGTAATGATGCATTGACATGATGATGAAAATGAAAAACATCGTACTCCAGGTACCTACACCGTTTGGATTTCCCAATAAACCGTTATAACGGCCTTCCAGAAATGTCCAGTCGGGAGGTAATACCACCATCATAAGCAGGGCGATAACATAGAGTATTGTTCCCAGCCAGATAATTTTTCTTAAATAGACTTCGCCTTCCAAATACAATTGTCGCAAAAAGTAATTCGGAAACACAGCGATGATCAGGAAGAAGGAGAGTGTTTTCTGGAAAGAGTGTACCGGATTCGGATGTTGGGTTGATAGAATAAAGGCCAGTACGAAGAAGGGTATATACGGATAGTAGATTTTGCTGCGGAAAGGAAAATTTTTGGGATTAAGAAAAATGAAGGCACAGGCCGTCACCAACACCATGTCTTTTCCAACAGTTGCGAAGTTAAACTCCCAATGCCGGTTATCAGACAGGTAGTTAATCAGTACCTGTGTCATGATGATTTCTGTGTAATATCCTTTATTCCGGAAAAGAAAAATAGCCAGAGGAACCAGTACCATCGCCGATTTATCAAATGCAATACCCGCAAACACCCAGATAAGGGTGATGATGGTAAACTGCATATTTTCCTTCAGGAAACTGATCATTTTTGCGCCCTGAAAGTATGAAATAAATCAAGATGCATCCGTGCTACCCGTTCCCATGTAAATCGTTCGGTTACCTTTTTGTAGGAAGCTTCGGCCATTTCTAGACGCTCCTCAGGTGTCAGCTGATAAAACCGTTGGATCGCCCACTTCAGCGCTCTTACATTGTTTTTTTCTATCAGATAGCCATTATCTGAACTAACCAGTTCTCCGGTGGCCCCTGTTTCACTAACGATGATGGGCATGGCGGCGGCCATCGCTTCCAGCACTACTGTAGGCATTCCTTCAAACCGGGTCGGGAAAACAAACAAATCATTTTCGCGGTAAAGCTCCATCAGTTTATTATCATCCGCGAAGCCAATGAAGTTTACATTTTCAAAATTGTATTCCTTGATGTATTGATCATACAATGGCCCCTTGCCAACAAGATTGAAAGTTAATCGATTTAGATACCCTTCATTGTTGAGCTGACGAACCGCTTCCATCAGGATATTAATCCCTTTGTTGAAGGCAAATCTTCCTACAAACAATAAATTCAAATGTTCTTTATGATAATCACGTGCAGGTTTTGTTCCGGGATTTACTGCATTGGGTAAAACAACAATTTTTTTATCACTGCCGCCCATTTCACGTTTTAATATGGTAGTAAGATGACCTCCCAGCGATACTACATGTGCTGCATTTTTAAACTGGAAATGCTCCATCTTTCGCATCGGCAATGTTTTAAGCCTTTCCATAAAGCTCATACTCTGGAAAGGCTCAAGTCCATGTGGATTGATGATAACCCGTTTGCCGAATTCCCGTAATCCGGATAAAACACTGAATCCCTGTGCATAGACAATAGCTTCCGGATATTTACGTACTATGTCAGCGGTCAGTTTTGAATACTCATAGCATTTTTTAATGTAGAACCCCTCAAATTTAAACGGGATTTGAATCTCGTGGATGGATGATTGGTCATTAAATATTTTTTCCTGATGCGGATGTACTACGATGATTTCAACTTCTCCGGTTTTTGCAAGTGCATCGATCAGTAATGCAGAATGCCGTTGCATGCCACCTATCGCATGAGGAAAGATGCCGTCTGTTACAAAAAGCAATTGTATTTTTTTGTTCATTATTTTTCTACCAATGTTCTGATGCCTTCATCAATACCGATTAACGGGGCCCATCCAATGGATTTTAGTTTTGTTACGTCAGCCAGCAAATGCATCCGTTCAACTTTTCTGACACGTGCAGGATCCACTTCGATTTCAATGTTCTCGCCTAATTCACGGGAGAAGGCATCAACGATCTCGGTAACGGAGTACTCAATGCCACGGCCAAGATTATACGTGTCTATTCCTTTTTCATTCTTCAGGAGCAGTGTATGCACTGCATTGGCCATGTCAGAAGTATGAATGAAATCACGCTTTGGGGTTAAATTACCCAGTTTTATTTTCCGCATTCCACTGTTTACCTGTTGTTGAATTTCAGGAATCAGGTGAGGATTGGTTTCGTTCGGTCCGAAGGCGTTGAAGAACCTGCAGATGATGGTCGGAACACCGGTGGATAAGTGGAATTCATTGCATAATCGTTCGCCGGTCAGTTTACTTAAACCGTATATGTCCAAAGGGCCGGTACGGTGCTTTTCTGTGACCGCTTCATCGTAAATGGGATATACGGCAGCTGTCGAAGCAAAAAATACTTTTTGGACGCCATGTTTTTTACACGCATCCAGGATATGCATAGTTCCGCGAATATTGATATCACTCGATTCGTATGGATGCTGATTACAGTAGGGGATAAAGTGTACTGCTGCCAGATGAATGACCGTGTCGGGTTTGATGTCATTGAATATACGGTCGATTGTTGCTTGGTCAAGAATATCTTCTTGAAAGAAATTAGCGTCCGGCAATTGTATAAACTCCCTTTTACCAAAAGAGAGGTTGTCAATGACAAAAATTTCATGTCCTTCCCGTTGTAATTTATCGATGACGGCACATCCGATAAATCCGGCCCCGCCGGTAACTAGTGTTTTTTTCATTTCTGCTTAGATATTCGCCTACTTAATTCAAGTGTTTAATAAGCTCTTTATAATGCTCAAATTGTGATTCTTTGGTAAAGTTGCGTTTAACAAGTTCTATCATCCTGGTTCTGGTTTCAAAGGAAGATGGTGACATTGTAGGTATTCCCTGACCGTTAGCGATCATTCCGCAATCATGTGTTTTGACAAATTCGGTATAGTCTCCCACTCCTTCGGAAATCAGTACAGGAAGGCCTGCGGAGAGATATTCGGCAAATTTCGTAGGTGATGCCACTTTGTTCGTTATGCTCTGTTCACGGATCAGTATTCCCATATCACATGCTGCCAATACTTCGGGAACCTCATGGTGACTTACCCATTTTCGGATGATCTGTCCGGGAAACTCTTTATCAAGCCTGCTGATATTTTCTTCTTCTTTTGCAAGAAATACTATTTTATGATTTTTTGCAGCAGTGAGAAAGGGTCTAATGTATTTGTAGAGTTCAGGAAAAGATTGCCAACCTGCGATTGAACCTGAATAGGCAAGAACAATGTCATTGTCCGATAAACCCATTGATGTTCGGGCATGTTTCTTCTCTTCATCCTTGGGGATATGTGCTTTGAAACTGCTGTTTAGCGTACATGGTATGACCACATGTTTGCCTTCGGAGTAGCC
>JBIIHN010000281.1:0-3498 GCA_044235745.1 Bacteroidia bacterium | reverse complement strand
AGTTTGCGTTTGTTCATTTACGCAATGATATCGGACAACTATGGGAGAATTGGTTTGTCAGTGAAAGACTAAAATATTTAAATAATTTGCAGATAAATGCTTCGTCATTCTTTTGGCGCACTACAGCTCAGCAGGAAGTGGATTATGTTGAGTCTGTAGGTGGAGTACTGAGTGCGTTTGAATGTAAATGGAGTGTTAAAGTCAAAGGGAAAATTACCAGGGCATTCACCAACGCATACCCTGATGCAGAAACGCATCTGGTTACGCCGGATAATGTTTCTGATTTTTTATTAGTATGATTGTTTAAAGATGAACGATGAAAATCAACTACCCAGTTTCCCTGCATTCCCTATCACCAGTTTCAAGTCATTCCACACCTTGAAATCCTTTGCGTAAAGCAGGTTGATGCGGTCACGGGTGGCTGCATCGATGGAGGAGGAGGGGGCAATGACGGAAGGACTCAGCACGCCTTCTTTCATGCCCAATACTTTGTCGTGTTTTGGATCGCGGCCTACCCATGAAATCTTTCCGCTTAGGACACGGAGAATATTGACAAAAAATCCTCCTTTGTTTTTTGCCAGCAGAAACATAACCGGTGAAAACAGGAGCAGGAATAAGCTCATGCCGATATCAAACAAACGTTTGTTGCGGCGATTTACCGGGCTGTTGATACTGGGTACATCCACAAAATAGAGGTCGCCTCGTTCATGTATACTGTTGCTGCCGATGATGAACAAACTTTCCGGTGGTGCTATTTTAATTTCTACTTCAGGCCGACCGATTTGTAACATGTAATTAATGATCTCCGCTGAGGGATGATTTTTCCCGCAGAAGATCACTTCGTTCACTTCATACATACTGATCATGTCGGAGAGTCCGGCGGGTTTTCCCAGATAGTGTGATGATAAAGGATGTTCACGGCCGTTCATCTGCTTTTCTTCCGCAGCATACCCCACGAAGTTGGTGTTGCTTCCACTCAACATGATCAATGAAAGTATCCGCTGTGATTCCTCTGCATCGCCAACAATCAGCAGCCGTTTTTTAATGCTGTCGGCAAAACGAAACCTGCGGAATCCGGCGAAGTGCAGTGCAAGGCGTGTTATCGCGATGGAGAGGCTGGCCCAGGCAGTACCGAATAGAATCAACGCGCGGGAAAAGCGTAGTGTTTCCGGAAGCAGGGCATAGCCCACCAGGATTACTACCGTTCCGGAGAGCAGTCCGCGGATCATTCTTGAAACCCTCACCGGACTATCATATCCTCCGTTGAGCCACGCGCCAATGATCCATATCAGAATGTAAACAGGTACAACAACATTCATAAAAAATGGCGGATACAACGCCACCTGCTGATTGATCGACCAGTAGTTTTTAATGGCGATCATCCCGGCGTAGATCAACAGGCCATCTGCCAGAGGGAGCCAAAGTTTTTCAATGAATCTCTTTATGATGGAAAGTCCTGCCCGGAGCCAGATGGCCAGATTAATCAGCATCGCGAACATCGCCGCACCACCGGGAGCATAATGTTTCTTCGCGAAGATGACCATCGCACGATAAAAAACGAAGACATAGTTGACACTGCTCTTTTTTGTACTTTCTCCTTTGTAATGAATAATTCTGGTGCCGGGGTAATAGTAGTTCTTATATCCGCCTTTTTGAATCCGGTAACTCAGGTCGATATCTTCACCATACATGAAATAATCCTCATCCAGTAAACCTACCTTGTCGAGGGTTGCTTTACGCATCAGCATAAAAGCGCCACTGAGCACATCCACTTCGTGGGTTTGGTTTTTGTCGAGGTAGCCCAGATGGTATCTGCCGAAGGTCTTTGATTGCGGGAAGAGGGCAGAGAGCCCAAAGATTTTATAGAATGCCACCGCAGGAGTGGGTAATCCCCGCTTCGACTCGGGAAGGAAATTTCCTTTCCCGTCGATCATATACACACCCAACCCTCCTGCATCCGGATGGGCATCCATGAATGTACAAACTTTACGAAAGGTATCTTCTTCCACCACTGTATCGGGATTCAGCAGCAGAACATACTCACCAGCCGATTTTCGGATAGCCTGGTTGTTAGCCTTGCTGAATCCGACGTTTTCTGTATTAACAATCAGATGAACCTCCGGGAACTGTTCCCGCACCATCTCCACACTGCCGTCACTGCTGGTGTTGTCAACAACATATACTTCCGCCTCCAGTCCCCGAACCGCCTTGCGTACGGATTGCAGACATTGCTCCAGAAAGTACCGGACATTGTAGTTGACAATTATAATGCTGAGCTTCATCCGTAGGGATTACTTGACGAGCTGATTATCGTACGGCACACGATTGATAATAGAACGGCCGAGCGTAACCTCATCCGCATATTCAAGCGCACCGCCGATCGCAACACCTCTGGCCAATGTCGAGATTTTAACGTTGAAAGGTTTGAGTTTCTTGTGCAGGTAAAATAAGGTGGTGTCGCCTTCCATCGTGGTGCTCAGCGCGGCAATCACCTCTTCCACTTCTCCTCTTCCGGTTTTATCGCATAAAGTTTCAATGTTCAGTTGCGAGGGCCCGATACCATCCATCGGACTGATCAGGCCACCCAGGACGTGATAGAGTCCTTTGTAAGAGGATGTGTTTTCAATAGCGATCACATCACGGATATCTTCCACCACACAAACGAGTTGGTGATCGCGCCTGGGATCGGCACAAATGGAGCAGAGTTCGTCAGAGGTAATATTATGACAGTTGCGGCAATACCGTAATTCTTTTCTTAGTCGCAGCAGCACATCACCAAAATGCTCCACATTCTCGGCCGGCGTCTTGAGGAGGTGCAGCACCATGCGTAATGCGGTTTTCTGACCGATACCGGGCAATTGCGCAAAGGCTTCAATGGCTTCGTCGAGGATTTTGGAAGGGATCTGCAAGGGATGGATGTTTCGACAAAATTACGAAAGGCCCGTTGTTCAAAAAAACCGGAAAGGGTCGAAAAGGGATAAGAAAGGGATGTTTTCTTTGTTTTTATACTCTGAAACATGTCTTCGATCCTCATAATAGCCCTTATTGCCGTCTATTTCTTCGCTCTGTTATGGATATCCTGGTACACCGCGCGGGGAGCAGGTAACCAGGCCTTTTTTCTTGGCAACAAGAGTTCCCCCTGGTATATCGTTGCGTTTGGGATGATTGGTACCTCGCTTTCCGGAGTAACATTCGTATCGGTGCCGGGTACTGTAGCTGCTTCCGGCATTTCTTATCTGATGGTGGTGTTTGGTTATTTTATCGGTTATATGGGTGTGGCCTTTATCCTGCTACCGCTGTATTACAGGCTCCAGTTGACATCCATTTATGATTATCTGCAGCATCGGTTTGGCATGACCAGCTATAAATCGGGGGCGCTTCTGTTTATTGTTTCAAGAACCGTAGGTGCTACAGCGAGACTCTATCTGGTAATCCATGTGCTGCAGGAACTCGTGATGGAACAGTTACATGTGCCGTTCGTAGTGACCGCCATTGTCA
>JBIIHN010000280.1:0-3502 GCA_044235745.1 Bacteroidia bacterium | reverse complement strand
CCTAATTTTGCAAATATGCTTGAAAGAACGAAAGTTGAAGTAAAAGGAATGACCTGTGCATCTTGTGCACAAGGCATTAGCAGGCAATTATTAAAAGAAGGTTTGAAAGATGTTGAGATTGATTTTGAGGCAGGTATTGTGGAGGTGAAACTTGAAAACAAAATTACCATTAAACAAATAATTGACATCATTAATCGTCTCGGCTATACGGCAAAACTTCCCGGAATGCCTGCAAACGACCATGGTTTTTCACTCTATGATCTGACAAATAAATTAGAAAACAAGCTGATTATTGCTTTGATTTTCACAGTACCATTGTTGCTTCACATGTTCGTTCATTTTTCGCTGCTGCACAACCCTGTTTTTCAAATGATCTGCTGTATTCCCGTTTTCTTCATCGGTTACATACACTTCGGCAAGAGTGCCTGGGGATCCATTAAAGCCGGCCATCCGAATATGGACGTTCTCATCATGTTAGGATCAGGAGCGGCATTCGTGTATAGCCTCTATGGTACAATATTTCTTTACGGGAAACCGGAATCGGATCAATTCTTATTCTATGAGACCAGTGCGACCATTATTACTTTCTTACTGCTCGGAAACCTGATTGAAAAAAGAAGTCTGAAAAAGACCCAAAGTGCTGTGGAAGAGTTAACAAAGATTCAACCAATAAAGGCCCATAAAATTGATAATCCCCTAACTCAGCATGAACAAATCAGGGAAGTTCCGGCAGATCATCTTCATATAAATGATCTGATTTTAATTCAGCACGGGGAAAGAGTCCCTGCAGATGGCTTAATTTACGAGGGCGGCGGAGTCATGGATGAATCGATGATGACCGGCGAAAGCCTGCCCGTGAATAAAGGTATTAATGATCTTGTGCTGGCAGGGACAATACTCATGGAAGGGAATTTAAAAGTAATTGTTCAAAAAGTATCAGGAGAAACGGTACTCAGCAGAATGATTGAGATGGTAAAAAAATCTGTCTCCCGAAAGCCGGTTATTCAAAGAACAGGAGATAAGGTGAGTGAACTATTTGTACCATCGGTCGTACTCCTTTCGATCCTTGTTTTTCTTTATTATATAGTCCTGACGGATGTGGAAACCTCAACTGCACTGCTCAGGAGTATTGCTATCCTCGTCATTTCCTGTCCTTGTGCTATGGGACTAGCCACACCTACAGCTGTAGCAGTTGGTATCGGAAGATCCGCCAGAAACGGGATTCTGATTAAAGGTGGTGACACCTTAGAGCGGCTCAGTAACATCGACATGATTGTATTTGACAAAACAGGCACTTTAACAACCGGAAAAATCCGTCTCAAAGACGAGATATTTTTCAAGGAACCTGCATTTGCCAAATCGCTGACCGGAATTCTGGAGCAATACTCCTCTCACCCTTTTGCAAAGCTTCTTGCAGAGCTTTATTCCAATGAAATGGCTGCACGCCGGCTACAATTTGAAGAAATCAAAGAAATCCCGGGCCAGGGGGTCAAGGCCAGAGAAAAAGGTAGTCAACAATCGTACTTTATAGGAACAAAAGAGTTTGCAATGGCAAATGACGCTCCGGACGATTTTCAGGTTTATTTAACCGATGGCAATGAAACTTTGGCCGTATGGTCATTTGAAGACACGCTGCGGCCGGAAGCAATTGAAGTAATAGCATTTTTAAAACAATCAGGACTTAAAACCGTTCTTCTCAGTGGCGATAAGCAGGTGGTTTGTGAAAATATTGCAGCATCAACCGGAATTGATACCATATATGCCGATAAACTGCCACACGAAAAGGCAATACTGATCGGTGAACTATCAAAAAATCATAATATAGCAATGGTAGGAGACGGAATTAATGATGCTGCAGCACTGGCTTCTTCCAGTGTGGGGATAGCGATGGGTGGTGGTGCGGATATCTCGATTAAGACTGCTGAAATCGTGCTATTGGGTAAAAAAGACCTCAATTCGCTTATTGCCGCCAGAAATCTATCCCAAATGACCTTGACAACTATCCGACAAAATCTGGCCTGGGCATTGGCATACAATCTCGTGGCCATTCCTCTCGCCGGAATGGGTTACCTTAGCCCCATCATTGCATCCCTTTCGATGGCATTTTCTGATGTAGTGGTTATTGGTAATTCCCTACGACTACATTTCAGAAAGCTACCCGGTCTCAAGTGAGTAAACTAATCAAATTTCTGGAACAGGCAGGTACTGTAAGGGGTTTGCAGATTTTTCAAATCCTGCGGTTTCTGACATTTTTTATTACCGGAGTGTTGTTGTCTAAAACTTTCTTAACGGTCCGGCAAATCGGCATTTATGAAAGTTTTGTATTTCTCTCAGGTGCTTTTAGTTTCTTCTGGGTTTCTGGAATACTTAACTCACTGCTCAGCCGGTATGATGAACATAACCCAATAAAAGCAGCTTCGGAAATATTCAATACCGGGCTGCTGTTAATAACCGTGAATTTCGCTTTGGTTGTCTTATTATTTGTCTTCAACAAAATAATTTATAGTCTAATTCCAGAAAATCCTGAAGACATATTTCCCTTTCTGATAGCCTATATTCTGCTGAATAACCCCACCTATCTCATTGAATATATTCTTCTGCTGAAAAAGAAACCTCTTCGGTTGATTTCTTATGGCACAACGGCCTTCGTACTTCATCTGGCTGCTGTTTTTATCCCGCTGCTAATAGGGAAAGATATAGAATATATGTTCTACGGAATATTAGGATTAGCCATAGTTAAAAACATTTATCTTTTCTTACTATTAAAGAAGAATGGATACTTCAGAATCAATACATCTGAATGGGCCAATCAATTATCACTTGCGATACCGCTTACATTAAGTCTGCTTATTTCCGGATCAGCGGAGTATATTGACGGGTTGCTTATCAGTACACATTTCGGAAATGACGCCTTTGTCGTTTTCAGATATGGAGCAAAAGAGCTGCCACTGGCCACATTAATGGCCAATTCCCTAAGCATGGCCATGGTTCCTATCCTCAGAAACGGTGCAACAATATCGATGCAGGGGCTTGAAAAGTTGAAAACTGAGACTACCGGTCTCATGCATTTACTTTTCCCCCTTACCATTTTACTGCTATTTTTTAGCCCATTAATTTACCCTGTTTTATTCAGACCGGAATTTTCTCAATCGGCGGGAATCTTCAATATATACTTATTACTCCTCATCAGCCGAATGTTATTTCCACAGTCCATTATCATGGCATCCCAAAAAACCGGTATTATTTTTAAAACAGCTCTCATTGAAATTTCTGTAAACATCGTTGGCAGCTATCTCCTGATGCTGAAATTTGGAATTATGGGTGTAGCTATCGGTACGGTGATCGCATTTTTTTCTGAGAAACTGATCCTGACCATATGGTGCCACTACCGGCTTAAAATTTCAATCGGAAAATATCTTCCGGTAAAAACATGGCTGATCTATACACTTATTTTGCTGGCAGTCTATTTTTCAACACTTCACCTTGGAGACCTATTATATTG
>JBIIHN010000278.1:0-3505 GCA_044235745.1 Bacteroidia bacterium | reverse complement strand
AAGCCAATACATTGGATGATTTAAAGCGACTGATACGTTGATGAAGTGCTCTAAGAAAATCTCTGATGCTGGCTTAGATAGGGCAAAGTCTGCTTTCGGTTCATTTTATACAGCGAAAGGCTGGACACCCTTCGCTTTTCAACAAGAAGTATTCGATTGTTTTTTTGACGGATACAGTGGATTGCTGAATGCGCCAACCGGAAGTGGGAAGACCTATGCCTTGGGATTGCCGGTATTGGCACAGGCGAAGATGCTGGAGGCAGAAGGTTCATTGCCCAAAGGACTAAAAGCAATCTGGATTTCACCCATCCGCGCGCTGGCTCCGGAAATTGAATCGAGTCTGAGAACTGCTTGTGAAATTCTTCAGCTCGACTGGAGAGTGGAAAACAGAACCGGAGATACCTCTGCGAAAGACCGCGCCCGGCAGAAGAAAAGTCCGCCGGATATTCTGATTACGACACCGGAAAGCCTACATTTACTTCTTTCTCAAAAGGGCAGTAAGGAACTCTTCGGTAATCTGCAATGTATAGTTGCAGATGAATGGCATGAACTGCTGAGTACAAAACGCGGCGTACAGGTGGAACTGGCCTTATCGCGGTTACGTGCCCTTGCATCCGGACTCCGTACCTGGGGCATCTCTGCCACTATCGGAAATCTGGAGGAGGCTGCGACAGTTCTATTAGGACTTGATCCGCCACCTTTCAAGATCATCCGTGCCGATATTGAGAAGAAAACGGAGGTGGTGACCTTGCTGCCGGAAGAAATTGAACGATATCCCTGGGCGGGACATTTGGGTTTGAAGATGTTGCCCGCGCTGATTCCTATCATCAACGGGTCTACGTCAACGTTAGTATTCACCAATACCCGCGGTCAGGCTGAGTTATGGTATCAATCGTTGCTGAATGCTTACCCCGACTGGGCCGGACAAATGGCCCTGCACCATGGCTCACTCGATGGTACCACGCGCGCATGGGTTGAAAACGCGCTTCACGAAGGAAAATTAAAGCTGGTGGTTTGTACTTCATCTCTTGATCTTGGAGTTGATTTTCGTCCGGTAGAAACCGTGGTACAGATTGGAAGCCCGAAGGGTGTTTCGAGGTTTGCGCAGCGGGCCGGACGCAGCGGACACCGCCCGGGAGAAGTCAGCCGAATATATCTTCTCCCTACTAATTCTCTTGAACTTATTGAAGCGGCAGGGATGAAAGAAGCCTTGAGGAGGAAGATGTTTGAAGAGCGTCCACCCGTGTACAGAGCCTTCGATGTGTTGGTGCAATATCTTGTGACGCTGTCTGTGGGAGATGGATTTCATCCCGATGAGATCCGCAAGGAGGTTTCGCAAACCTTTTGCTACTCCTCCTTCAGCGATGATGAATGGCGGCAAGTGTTGCAGTTCATTACCACCGGAGGAGATACACTCAAGGCCTATCCGGAATTTTCGAAAGTGCAGGTGATAGAAGGGAAGTTTTTGGTAGAAGATAAGCGTACCGCGATGCGACATCGGCTATCGATTGGTACAATCGCTAATGAGATCAGTATGTCGGTGACGTTGATGAACGGAAAAAAGCTCGGGAACATTGAAGAGTATTTTATCTCGAAGATTAATCCTGGTGATGTATTCGTGTATGCCGGACAAATGCTCGAACTTGTGCAGGTGCGCGGCACGCAGGCCATCGTACGAAAGACCACGCGGAAGTCGAAGGTGGTGCCCAGCTGGAATGGCGGACGTATGCCCTTGAGTAATCAGATCTCCGCCTTGATACGCGAGAAGCTCAGTAATTATGCTGATGGTGACATCACTGATGTGGAGATGGAAAAACTTGTTCCATTGCTCGAGTTACAGCGGGAGCGATCATCAGTACCTCGCGAACAGGAATTGCTGGTGGAGATTTTTCATTCCGACGAAGGTCACCATTATCTCTTCTATCCATTCGAAGGACGTCTGGTGCACGAAGGGATGGCGATGTTGCTGGCTTATCGTCTCACGCAGATCAAACCGGCGAGTTTTAGTCTGGGTATGAACGATTACGGCTTCGAACTCCTCACCGACAGTGATTTTGATTTCAGCGTCCATATCAACCAGGCTTTATTCAGCACCGAAAACCTGACCACTGATATTTACGCCAGTACCAACTACACCGAAATCGCGCGGCGCAGGTTTCGTGATATCGCTTCCATCGCCGGACTTCTCTTCAAAGGTTTTCCGAAGAAACAACAGAAAACACGGCATCTTCAGGCGAATTCAAATCTATTCTACGAAGTATTCGCTGATTATGACCCTGACAATTTCCTCCTGCGGCAATCGCTCGAAGAAGCCCTGGCGTATCAGTTGGAAGAGTCAAGGTTACGTATTGCCCTGAAGCGAATGCAAAAGCAGGACCTGTTAATGTATTCAATCGATCAGCCAACGCCGTTTTCATTCCCGATTCTGGTAGATTCCATGATGCGCGGCAAACTCACGAATGAACCTTTGGAAGAACGGGTTAAGCGAATGATCGCACAAATGCAGGAAGGATGAGTATTATTGCAGTGAGATGGTCGAGTTAAAAGAATACGCGTCAATCAAAATTGGTGGAGAAGAACTCTTCCTGATGCCGGATCGCGCACTCTGGTGGCCATCGCGGCGTCGGCTCATCATTGCCGACCTGCATCTTGGCAAAGCGACGCACTTTAACCGTAACGGTAGTGTATTACCGAATACGGCGGCAATTCGTGATTTGCAAAAACTCCATTTGCTTTGTGAGCTTCTGGAAGCGGAATCGCTGCTGGTGCTGGGCGATCTTTTTCATTCGGAGTACAACAACGAATTTGAACTGCTGAAAATATTCAAGTCGAATTTTCCTGATCTGCGCCTTGAAGTAGTGAAAGGGAATCATGATATTCTTTCGGCGGCGGATTACTATTCGGCCGGACTCATCCTGCACGAACAGTTTCTGGAAGACGGGCCTTTTGTATTTGTCCATGACCCGCTAGAAGTGAAGCATGAGACCAAATATCTGATCGGCGGACATGTTCATCCCGGTGTTTTGATACATGGTAAAGCCCGCCAACATCTGAAGCTGCCCTGTTTTTTCTTTGGAGTCCGTTACGCGGTTTTACCTGCTTTTGGTTCACTGACCGGTTTGCACGCGCTTCGCCGTCAGCACAAAGAGGACCGCATCTTTGCTTTGGTAGGAGAGAAGGTCGTGGAGTTGAGACCCATGGAAAAGTAAGAAACGGAGATGATTTAAAGTCTATTTATCATTTAAATATGTATTGAATATCAGTCATTAAGTCTTTTTTATGTGTTTAATGTATGATATATAAATCATAGCGTATTATTTGTGTTATTTTATCGTATATTTGCATGGTTAATCATTCTTTAATGTTTAATATTTAATCTAATGTCTGAAATATTATACAAAAATTGGGATGCAATGAGCGATAGGGCGCTTGCAGAACATATCGGTCATTTTATAAAAGAAAAACGGTTAGAGCGTAATCAAACACAACAACAGTTGGCTCGTGA